>CAITDZ010000242.1 GCA_903891285.1 uncultured Solirubrobacterales bacterium | reverse complement strand
TTCGAGTCGAAAGGCGACCTTCAAGTTCAAGTCCTCCCAGTCGGGCTCGACCTTCAAGTGTCAGCTGGACGGCAAGAGCTGGGGCAAGTGCTCCTCACCGAAGACCTACAAGAACCTCCAGCGCGGTCGCAACCACAACGTCAGGATCAAGGCGACGAAGGACGGGGTGACCGGAGCGATCAAGAAATACAGCTGGTACGTGAAGGACTGATCGCGGGTCCCCGGGGGTCGCTTCGGGTACCGGAATCGGGCAGCTAGACTTATTCGAGAAGTCCCGTAACTTTTTCGGAGCGGCGGTGTCTGCGGGTATGGAAGCCAAAAAACGGCTCTTCCCCGGCACCGGAGGCTGACCAGGGGGGGCCGATCCGTCCGTCCAAGACGAAAGGGACCTAAACCGCATGCGACAAGTTGCCGCCCACCAGACCGCCACGGGCCGAAAGGGTCCCTTCCTGCTCTTCTCGGGACTCCTGCTGCTCGCCGCGGCGATCGGCATGGTCGTCCTCGCGACGGGTGAGGCCCGGGCAGCCGAGCCCACCCGTGACTACATCGTGATCTTCAAGGGTGGCACCGACCAGGTCGAGAAGGCCCGCTCCGAGGAGCGGCGCGGCAACGACGTCGAAGACGTCTTCACCTCCCGGGTCAACGGCCTGGTCGCCCAGCTCGAGCCCTCCGACGTCAAGAGGCTTCGCGAGGATCCTGACGTCCTCGCTGTCGAGGCAGACGGTCAGGTTCGAGCGCTTGCGGTTCGGGACTCGGCCACTTCCCTCTGGGGCCTCGACCGGGTCGACCAGCGGGCCCTTCCCGGCAACGGTCGGATCACCACCTCGACCGACGGCTCCGGGGTCAACGCCTACATCATCGATACCGGGATCAGGGCCGATCACGTCCAGTTCGAGAACCGGGTCGCTTCCAATGGATTTACCGCCTTCTCCGATGGTCAGGGCTGGAACGACTGCCATGGCCACGGAACCCACGTCGGTGGCACGGTTGCCGGCAAGGACTACGGGGTCGCACCCAAGGCCTCCCTGGTCGCGGTAAGGGTGCTCGACTGCAACGGGTCGGGCTCCTACTCGGGCGTTATCGCCGGGATCGACTGGGTCGCCTCCGACCACCCGGCCGGTGTACCGGCCGTGGCCAACCTGAGCCTCGGTGGCGGCTACTCATCTTCGATCAACCTGGCGATCCAGCGGGTCTTCAATGACGGCGTCTCGGTCGCAGTCGCCGCCGGCAACTCGAACGCCGACGCCTGCAACTACTCGCCGGCATCTGCCCCCGAGGCGATCACGGTCGGGGCGACGACCTCGAGCGACGGCCGGGCATCGTTCTCGAACTTCGGCAGCTGCCTGGACGTCTTCGCCCCGGGTGCCGGGATCCTCTCGGCCACCCAGGTCTCGACCACCTCGAGCGCGAGTTGGTCGGGCACGTCGATGGCCAGTCCGCACGTTGCCGGGGCGGCCGCGTTGCTGCTCTCGGGCGAACCCGCTCTGACCCCGGCCCAGGTTGCCAGCCGGATCTCGAGCAGCTCGACCACCGGTGTAGTCACCGGGGCGGGGACCGGATCCCTGAACCGTCTTCTCTTCGCAGGCGACCCGACCACCCCAAATCCGACGCCGGAACCTCCGCCCCCACCGCCCCCGTCTGCCCCGGCAAACGACAGCTTCGCCAACGCGACCACCCTCTCGAGCCTTGCCGCGGTGAACGGCACTACGGTCGCGGCAACGTTGGAGAGCGGCGAGACGAGCCACGGACCGGGTTCGGCCCATTCGATCTGGTACCGCTGGACGGCACCGGCCAGCGGAACGTTGACCCTCAACACCCAGGGCAGCGCCTACGACACCCTGCTCGCCGCATACACCGGCTCGGCGGTCAACTCGACGACCCAGCGGGCGGCCAACGACGACAACGG
>CAITDZ010000241.1 GCA_903891285.1 uncultured Solirubrobacterales bacterium | reverse complement strand
GCCGGTACGGGCCGACCGGGCACCTGCCCGGGCCGTGGCACCCGGAGATGATGCACGGCGGGCCCCCGAGCGCCCTGATGGCCCACCGGATCCTCGACTTCGCGCAAGGGGAGAAGGCTCCAGGTGACCCACTCCTCTCTCGACTGGTGGTCGAGTTCGTCCGGCCCGTCCCCGTGGAGGAGGTCGAGGTCTCCTGCCGACTGGTCAGACCGGGCAGGAGGGTCGCCCTGGTCGAGGCGGTGATGACCGCCGGGGGGGACGAGGTGATGAGGGCGAATGGGTGGCTCTCGAGGATCGAACGGGTCCCGGTTCCCGACACCGGCCAGGTAGGGGTTCCCCCCGAAGTCCCGCTCGAGACGATCGACCCGGCCGGGTGGTCGAGCGGCTACCTGCAATCAGTCGAATGGGGCTGGGTCGAGGGACGCTTCGAGGAGCCAGGACCGGCGACCGTCTGGGCCAGACCCAAGTACCCGCTGGTCGAGGGTCGCGCGACGAGGCCGGAGGAGCTGGTCGCCCTGATCGTCGATTCGGGCAGCGGGGTCTCGGCCGTGGCCAGCCCTAAGGACCTGATCTTTGTCAACGTCGACATGGCGATCCATTTGCTCCGCCGTCCCGTCGGCGACTCGATCTGGATGCGATCGGAGACCCTGCTCGATCCCGAGGGAACCGGAATCACCACCACGGTGATCGGCGACCGCGAGGGCCAGGTCGGCGTCGCGGCCCAGTCGCTCTTCGTCGCCCCGGCCTAGCCTGGCTTTCAGCTGGTCGCCACTACTGCTCGTCTGCTGGGGTTACCCGGAAGGAACAGGGAAAGGCAGCCGGCGGCAAGCACGAATATCGCCGAGGCCCAGAGGCAGGCCTCGAGACCCTGCCATTGATAGAGCAGTCCCGAGAGGAGGGTTCCGACAAGTCGTCCGCCAGCGTTCGCCATGTAGTAGAAGCCAACGTTCATCGCCACCTTGTCGCCATCTGAGTAGGCAAGAATCAGGTACGAGTGGACAGCGGAGTTGAGGGCGAACACGATCCCGAAAACGATCAGCCCCGCCACCAGAACAACTGTTGGATCGAAGTTCACGGCGAGAGCCGTTGCGATCAGTGCGGGCAGGACCGCAAGGACAAAGGCGAGCTGGGCGGCGGTCCGCCCGTCCGGGGCGTGGTGAGCCTCGGTTCGTCTGCTGATCAGTTTCGGGGCCGAGGCCTGGACGATCCCGTATCCGATTACCCAGATCGCCATGAAGCCCCCTACCTCCCAGAAGGTCCAGCCGAGGACGGTCCGCAGGAAGACCGGCAGGCCGACCACGAACCAGACGTCCCGCGAGGCGAAGAGGAAGACCCGAGCCGCGGCAAGGACGTTCACGGCGGGCCGGTTGGAGAACATGTGACGGAATTTGGCCTTCGCGTTGGCAACGCCGAGCCCGCCGTGGATGAAGGGCACCGTCGTGACAAGCACCAGTACCACCATCCCGGCAAGGATCAGCATCGCTGGCTGAAAACCGACCACGGTAAGGAGGACACCGCCGACGAAGAAACCAACCCCCTTGAGGGCGTTCTTCGAACCGGTCAGGATCGCGACCCATCGGTAGAGGCGACCCTGAGAGTCGTCTGGGACTACCAGCTTGACCGCGCTCTTGGAGCTCATCTTTGTCAGATCCTTGGCAAT
>CAITDZ010000240.1 GCA_903891285.1 uncultured Solirubrobacterales bacterium | reverse complement strand
CGGTGGCTCGCGATAGCGCCTTGGCAAGCTCCGTCTTCCCGACCCCCGCCGGGCCTTCGACCAGCACCGGGCGGCCCAGTCTCTGGGCGAGGAAGGCGACGAGGGCGATTGAGACGGGGGCCTTTGTCGAGGCAGTGGGGGATGTAATTGCGGAGAAACTCCCGTCGACGGACCGACAGGAGCCGCTCTACCGCACCCAGTTCATCAGTGCCTGAAGTGGCGGTGCTTGGTGAAGACCATCGAGACGCCCGCGTCCTCGCAGGCTTCGATCACTTCGCCGTCGCGCTTGGAGCCGCCTGGCTGGATCACCGAGCGGGCGCCGACCTCGATCGCGGCGGCGGGGCCGTCGGCGAAGGGGAAGAAGGCGTCGGAGGCGATCGAGCAGCCGTCGAGCAGGGCATCGGCCGCCTCACCGTGTGATTCGCGGCACTTCTCGATCGCAAGGCGGACCGAGTCGACCCGACTCATCTGGCCGGCACCGATCCCCAGGGTCATCCCGTCCCTGGCCAGGACGATCGCGTTCGAGCGGACGTGGCGGCAGACCTTCCAGGCGAACAGGAGGTTCTCCCACTCTTCCTCGGAGGGTTCGATCCCGGTCACTACCTCCATGATCTCCCGGGGTTCGGGGTCGCCGTCGCGATCCTGGATCAGGAGGCCTCCGCGGACCCTCTTCACATCTCGCTCGCGGGGATCCGGCGGTGGCGACTCGTCGGTGAAGATCCGGATTGCCTCCTTCTGGGTGAGGATCTCGAGCGCATCCTCTGAGTAGGAGGGGGCGGCTAGCACCTCGATGAAGTTCTTGTGGAGTTCCTCGGCCAGTGGGCCGTCGACCTCGCGGTTGATCGCGATCACCCCGCCGAAGGCCGAGAGGGGATCGGTCGAGAGGGCCTTCTCGTAGGCCTCGAGCGGTCCGTCCCCTACTGCCACCCCGCAGGGGTTGTTGTGCTTGATGATCACGCAGGCCGGCTCGTCGAAGTCGGCGAGGATCCTGCGGGCCGAGTCGAGGTCGAGCACGTTGTTGAACGAGAGCGCCTTGCCGTGGAGCTTGGAGAGGCCGGTCAGGAAGTTGGAGGAGAGGCCGGTCTCCCCGTAGAGCGCCCCGCGCTGGTGCGGGTTCTCGCCGTAGGAGAGCTCGAGCAGCTTCTCGTAGGCGATCACCTCGTGCTCGGGGAAGTCCTCGTAGGACTCGCCGAACCAGCGGGAGATCGCCGAGTCGTACCGGGCGGTGTGGGCGAAGGCCTCATTGGCCAGCCAGTGGCGGGTCGATGGCGATATCTCGCCTCCCGACTCCTCCATCTCCTCGAGCACCGCGTCGTAGGACTCGGGCTTGACCACGATCACCACGTCCTCGTGGTTCTTGGCGGCGGCCCGGACCATTGTCGGGCCGCCGATGTCGATGTTCTCGATCGCCTCCTGTGGAGTCACGTCTTCATCGGCGATCGTCTTTTCGAACGGGTAGAGGTTGACGCAGACCAGATCGATCGGCTCGATCTCCTCGGCCTCGAGGATCTCCATGTGCTCGGGAAGGGAACGACGGGCGAGGATCGCGGCGTGGAGGCGGGGGTGGAGGGTCTTTACCCGACCGTCGAGGATCTCGGCCTGACCGGTGAACTCGGAGACGTCGGTCACTTCGACCCCGGCTTCGCGGATCGCACTCGCGGTACCCCCGGTCGAGAGGATCTCGACCCCCTGGCCCGCCAGGCCACGGGCGAAGTCGACCACCCCGGTCTTGTCCGAGACCGAGACCAGAGCCCTGCGTACCGCGATCGGCCCGTTGGTCGGATCCATGTTGGTCACGCCTGCCTCACCCTCCTCGCTCGATGATCACCCGGCCGGGATCGTCCTCGGCGATCCTAACCTCGCCCCGGGCAACCATGCCGATCGCCTCTGGGAAGAGCTGGTGCTCGACGGCGTGGATCTCGGCCTCGAGTTCCTCCCGTTCGACTCCAGAGCGGATCGGGATCGCCTGCTGGGCGATCACTGGACCGGTGTCGGTGCCTTCATCGACGAAGTGGACCGTGACCCCGGTCTCGGCTGCTCCGGCCTCGAGCGCCTGGCCGATCGCATCCAGCCCGGGGAAGAGAGGCAGGAGGGAGGGGTGGACGTTGACGACCCGGTTCCGGAATCGACTGATGAACGGCGGGGTGAGCAGTGCCATGAATCCGGCGAGGACGACCAGGTCAGCGTCCAGGGAGTCGATCCAGTCGGCCATCGCCAGGTCCCGTTCCTCCCGGTCTGCAAAGTCGTCGCGGGGGAAGGTCGCGGTCTCGACCCCCGCCTCCCGGGCGCGGTCGAGGGCCTTGGCATCCGGCCTGTCCGAGCCGACGCCGGCCACCTCGATCCCGTCACGGCCGTGGAGTCGGTCGAGGATCGCCTGGAGGTTCGATCCCGTGCCGGAGGCAAGGACCACCAGCCTGAACACCGGTGGGGCCCCCGCTTTCCCATTGGCGTCTGGCATCAGGACCCGCATCCTTTCGGATAGGCGTGCCCTCTAGCCGTCCGATAGCCGGGGCTACTTTTCAATGGTCGGTTTCGTCGAGGAAGGGAGTGGTCATGGAATCGGTTCTGCGTCCGTCCGGCCTGCTTTTCAAGAGGCTGGTCCTGGTCTTCTGGACGATGTTCTTCACGATGGTTGCG
>CAITDZ010000239.1 GCA_903891285.1 uncultured Solirubrobacterales bacterium | reverse complement strand
TTGGCGATCGAGGCAGTCGAGCTCGGGAAGATCCGGCTCCACTCGGTTCCCATCCGCCAGGTGTTCAGGCCGAGCCCCCTGGCCAGCTTGATGTCGCCCTCGAAGGCGGTGGCCCAGCCGCCGGGGCCGTCCTCGGGAAGGTCGCCGCTTACGTGACCCTGGGCGATGTTCTGCCCATCGCGGACCCAGGTCCACCAGTCGCTCCCCGGGTCGGAGTTCTCGGGGCCGCCACCCATCTCGGTCTGGAAGCCCGACCCGGCCACCCCCCACATGAACCCCTTGGGGAACTTCTCGGCCGGAGTCGCTTCCGCCGGGGCTGGAATGAGCACCGCCAGGGCGAGCGAGCAGAGGACCGCCAGGGCTGCGACCGGGGCAGACGGAATTGCCGCCGATTGCCCTCGCGAAAGGACGCCCCGCATCGGCTGGCTAACCGAGCTTCTGGTAGACGCTCCGGACCCCGTCACGAAGGATCGTCGCCTCGCCTGCAGCCTTTACCGCCAACGGCCTCCTCAGCGTCCTCGAGATGAAAGTCCAGCCCTCGGGTATCGCCGCCGTCGGGTTGGAGCCGAGGTTCCTGAGCGTCTTCGGGTTGAGGGTTGGGTCCACCGTCTTGGTGTACGCCTGCATCACGTATCGGGTTCCGGCAGGGTCGGTCAGGATGTGGACCGTCCTTCCCTTGTTGAAGACCCAGGTGTTCCGTCGCTTGATCGTGAACTCAGTGAACGGCTGCGGCTGGAGGGTCGAGGTCTCGATCGTCGCGACCTGCCTCATCGGTATCCCGCCGAAGTTCTTGGGGTTGGTCGGCTTGGCTCCGGTAATCGTGTCCATCAACCAGTGGCGAGGGCCGTTCGGTGCGGCGGCCATCCAACCCTCTGAAATGGCGATCGCCGAGAAGTCGAGTGCGTCCCACTTGTCCTGGGGGCAGTAGCCCAGTCCGACTGAATTGAAGACCTGGACCGAGAATCCTCCGGTCGGGATCGCGCTGACCCCGAAGATCTCGCAGTAGCGGGAGTTGAACATCCGCTCGAGGCTGACCGGCTTCTTGGCCGCCTCGGCCCGGGTGACGCCCCCGGGGAGTGTGCCCCAGAGGGCCAGCACCGAAAGCGTTGCGATCAGGGCCACTCCGACCCGCTTGGGCTGGAAGAAACTCGAGTCGGTCTCCCCTGCTCTGCTCATCTGTCTCCCTCTCTCCTCGCCGGTCGCGATGCCACTGCCTGCAGGAACCCTATTCCCTGACCAAGGTTCCGGCTCGAACCAGATATTCGCGGGCTAATCGAGCAGCTTCTGGTAGATGCTCCTGACCCCGTCCCGAATGATCGTCGCCGACCCGGTGGACCTCATCTGCAGTGGCCGCCTGAGGGTCTTCGTCCGGAAGGTCCAGCCCTCGGGGATCGCCGCCTTCGTGTTGGAGGCGAGGTTCCTGAGCGTCCTCGGGTTCAGCGTCGGGTCTTCCGTTCGGGTGTAGGCCTGCATCACCCACTTGGTTCCGGAAGGGTCGGTCAGGGTGTGGATCGTCCGACCCTTGTCGAAGACGGAGGTGCTCCCCCGCCAGCTCTTCATCTGGAGGCGAAGCTCGGTGAAGGGCGGCGGTTGGAGCTCGGGTGTGTTCAGGGTCGCGACGTGCCTCATCCGAATCCCGCCGAAGTCGGTCGGCTCGGTCGGCCGCGCACCGAGGATCGAGTCCATCAGCCAGTAGCGGGGACCGTGGGGACTGGCGGCCAGCCAGCCTTCCCGGGTGGCGATCGCCTTGAAGTCGAGCGCAGCCCACTCGGCCTCCGGGCACTTGCCGAGTCCGACCGAGTTGTAAGTCGCGACGGTGTAACCCCCGGCCGCCAGGGAGTCGATCCCGAAGATCTCGCAGTAGCGGGAGTTGAACAGGTTGCCGATCCTCGGCTGCTTCTTCGCCGCCTCGGCCGGAGTCGGACTACCGGACGCCCCGGCCAGGGAGACCAGGGCAAGGAGAGCCCCGATCGCGGCCGCCCTCAAGCGGCCGATCCCGCCCGCATCAGATTCGACTTCCCCAACTACTCGCATCGCTTCCCTTCGCCCCCGGGATTCGGGGCAGCTTACGCCTCTTGAACCCAGAGTTCTGAGAGAGGTTTCGGCGGCTACCGAAACCAGTTACCGAAGCTAAGTAGTAGCGTTGGGTCAATCGCCATCAGCTCCACCCATCCCGAGGTCCCCAGTACCACCGTCTTCTGGTCGGCCCTGGTGGCCGCCGCAGCTCTCCTGGCATTTGCCGCTCCGGCGGCCCAGGGTACGACCGTCTCCCAGGACTTCACCAGTTCGGGGAGCTGGACCGTTCCTGCTGAAGCGACCGAGATCGACGTCCTGGTCGTGGGCGGGGGCGGTGGCGGTGGCGGCTCGGGCGTCGTCGGGGGTGGCGGTGGCGGCGGTGCCGTTGTGGTCTGCACCGACGTCGCCGTCACCCAAGGCCAGACAGTGACCGCGACGGTCGGGAGCGGCGGCCTCACAACGCCTGGGACCACCAATGGCACCGACGGAGGAACCTCTTCCCTGGCCCTGGGCGGAAGCCCGGTCTGCCAGGCGAACGGGGGTTGGGGTGGAATCGGAGACGGAACCGGAACCTACGACGGCGGCGACAGCGGCAACGGTGAATTAGGTGGCATGGGCGCCACCATCTGGGGCGGAGGTGGTGGTGCAGGAGCTGGCGGTGCCGGCGATAGTTCAAGTGCCAGTTCCGGCGGCCCCTACCTCGGAGGAACCGGAGGCATCGGGGTCAACCCCGCCTCACTTCCTTCTCCCGGACTGTTCGCTGACTCGACCGCCTTCTACGGCGGTGGCGGTGGTGGGGGCGCTCAAGACCCCACCGGTGTTGACCCCTTTGCACTGTGGAACGCCGGGATAGGCGGTGTTGGCGGCGGCGGTGCCGGCGTTCGGAGGAGCCCCTACCGCTCCCCAGTGGGAGGAGCCAACTCCGGCGGGGGCGGGGGCGGAGGATCTTTTTCCGATGGAATTGGGGGTAACGGCGGATCGGGGTATGTGGTCCTCCGCTACGAACCTCGCGCGACCAACTCCGCTCCCCCCGTCGTCTCGGGCTCGGGCCTTGTGGGCGAGGCCGTCTCGACCACGAACGGCAGCTGGAACAACAGTCCCACCAACTACGCCTACGGCTGGCAGCGCTGCGAAGACGAGGCCGGTACCGGCTGCGTAGACATCGGTGGGGCGACCGGCTCCACCTACACCGTCGTCGGTGCCGATGTCGGCAAGTACCTGCGCTCGAGGGTGACGGCGACCAACGCGATCGGCGGCACAACCGCCTCCAGCTCCAACTACCTGCTGGCCCGAGAGCCGACCCCGACGCCCCCGGCCGGCAAGCCAAACCTGTCCGTCTCGATCGGCGGCCCGGACAGGGTCCGCGCCGGGAGGGCCTTCACGATCGGGGTTCGGGTCACCAACCGAAACTCGAACGGGGCGACCCGGCCTGGCGGGACTTCCCGGGCTGCCAAGGCGACCTCGCTGAAGACCTGCCTGAAGGTCCCCGGCAACCTGTTCGTGGTCGAGGCAGGGGAAGGTGCCAAGTCCGAAGGCAAGTCGCTCTGCTGGAATCGCTCCTCACTCGGGATCGGCAAGTCCGTCTCCTACAAGGTGGAGCTCCGCTCCTCTGCTTCCTTCGCGGGCAGGGAGTCCTTCCGGGCTACCGTCAATGCCACCGGGGAGTCGGGATCCACGGCGAGTGCTTCCCGCTCGAGCTCGGTCGAGCTGGTCGAGCCCAGACCGGCACCCAGGCCCAGACCGCCGACCGGCTGACCCGGGCGCCCCTTATATAGAGCCGCAGGTACCCCAGCTGCCGCGGGAGAGTCGCTTCGCCCTCCGCTCGGCCGCGGCATATGACGAATACCGGCTGAACCGGGACCCGACCACGTACACCTTCGCCCTGCCGCGGGAGACCATCACCTTGCC
>CAITDZ010000238.1 GCA_903891285.1 uncultured Solirubrobacterales bacterium | reverse complement strand
TTCACCCGACAGGCCCCTGGGAGGTGCCCGACCAAGATGGAAGCCGGAAGCCCCGCCGAACAGAAGTCTCTCCTTGAAGTCCTTCCGCCTGGCAAGCGGGCACGACTCCACCGGTTGCTCTACGAGTTCGGCCCCGGGAACGGGACCCTGATGCTCCTGCCGATCGACCAGGGGATCGAACACGGGCCGAGGGACTTCTTCCCGAACCCGGCCTCGAAGGACCCCGATTACCAGTTCAGGCTTGCCGCCGAAGCCGGCTACTCCGCCCTCGCCTGCCAGATCGGGATGGCCGAGAAGTACTACCCCGACTACGCCGGTCAGGTACCGCTGATCCTCAAGGTCAACGGCAAGACCGACATCCCCTCTTCGGCCCAGGCACTCTCCACCTGCAACGCCTCGGTCGAGGATGCGGTCCGGCTCGGAGCCGATGCGGTCGGCTACACCCTCTACGTCGGCTCCCCGCGCCAGGACGAGGACCTCGCCCAGCTGAAGGTCGTCCGCGAGGACTGCGACCGCTACGGGATGCCCTTGGTGATCTGGTCATACCCGCGGGGCGAGGCAGTAGACGGCAAGGGTGGGGCGACCTCGTTCTACGCGATCGACTATGCCGCCCGACTGGCGATGGAGATGGGTGCCGACGTGGTCAAGCTGAACATGCCGAAGATCGATCCGGCCAAGGACAAGGACGCCCAGCCCCCCTACGACGAGATGGAAGTCACCGCCGACGAGGCGATGCGCCAATGCGTCGAGTCGGCCGGCCGCTCCCTGGTCGTCCTTTCCGGCGGTTCGAAGGTCGACGATGCGACCGTCCTCGATCACACCCGCTCGATCATGGAGGCAGGTGGATCCGGGGTCATCTTCGGACGTAACGTCTGGCAGCGGGACTGGGACGACGCTCTCGAGATCATCGGGAAGATCAAGGAGACCCTTCTCGCGAGCGTCAAGCGGACTCCCTGACGGGCGCCCGGGTGACCGCCCTGGCCGCGGTCACCGCCCTGGTCGGGATCGTTGCGACCGGCTGCGAGCCCGAACAACCTGAGGGCGAGGCCGTCGGCCGGACCCTCGATGCGAAGGTCGAACGGGTGGTGGATGGCGACACGATCTACGTGATGCTCGACGGCGAGTCCGTCTCGGTCCGCTACATCGGGGTCGATACCCCGGAGTCGGGGTGGCCCGAGCCCGATCCGGAGTGCTTCTCGCGGGAGGCGACCGATCTGAACCGGCGCCTGGTCGGGGGACGGGAGGTCAGGTTGGTGGTGGGCGAGGAGCCATACGACCCTTACGACAGGCTGTTGGCCTACGTCTACTCCCGGGGCCAGATGGTCAACGCCGAGCTACTGAGGACCGGAGCGGCCGAGACACTGACGATCCCGCCGAACGACCGGTTCACCGACCGGTTTTCCCGGCTGGAGGAGCAGGCCAGGGCTGCAAGCAGGGGTCTCTGGGGGGCCTGCCGGTAGCCGCCAACTTCCCGGTCAGGTGTTCGGATTTCGCTTGAGCAAGCGGTTCAGGGCGCCCGTTCGCGGGTCTGCCTGGCAACTGTTATGGTCAGACGCCGGTTAGGGGACGGTTAGTGATCGCTAACCAAAGCCGTCTCCCCACACCGGTTCAGACGATGGCACTGAAGATGCGACAGAGCATGAATCAGTTCGAAGCAGACTTCGAGCACCAGAAGGTTCTCGAAGCCGAGCGACGCAGCCAGCTGCGCCGCCGAGCGATCGTCCGCTCGAAAGCTCGTCGGGTCCACCGGAGTCGTCAGGACGGCAAGGTCCGTTTCGGGGTCCTCGCAGTCGCGCTGACGGCGACCGTGGTCGTCGTCACAGTGACGATGTTCGAAGCCCTGACCATGCTCGTAGGCTGACCGGCCGCCCGCGCACCGGTCGACCGAACGAATCGCTACTCAGGCGTCGGGGTCGGGTTCGACGGATGCTGCTTCCGGGTCCGCACCATCGTGGTTCCGCGTCTCCTTGACCTCCTTGCGGAAGACCTCGATCTCTCGCGGAGCGTTGATGCCGATCCTGACCTTGTCTCCGGAGACACCGAGAACCATGATCTCGATGTCGTCCCCGATCAGGATGCTCTCCTCCACCTTCCTGGTTAGTACGAGCATCATCAAGCCCAGCCTAGACAGTTTTCAGACCTCGAACCCCCAAGTGGCTGGACGGCGGTTGGACGGGTCGATCGGGTGACTACCTAATCTGGGTAAAGCCTACCGAACCGGGATGACCGGAAGATCCGCCGCTGCTGACCACCACCGGGATCGGGCCGGTGCCTGGACTCGAGCCGACGTCCCCCGGGGACGCTCGAATAGACTCGCCCCGATGGCCCGTAAGTCACTCAAGCCACAGCTGAACCAGATCCGAGCCTGGGTCCAGGAGGGGAGGACCGATGCCTGGATCGCCCATCAGCTCGAGATAAGCGCAGCGGAGCTCCGCGATTTCAGGCGCCAGCACGACCTCGCCCCGGCTGAGGAGGGCGAGGTGCCTGGGGTCGACGTCGACCTCCGAGACGAGATCGAGGCCGAGATCGAGGCCGCGGCCGCCGAGGAGGAGGCGCTGGCCGAAGTCGAGGAAGACGAGGCCGAGGAGGAAGAAGAGCTGGCCGAGGCAGTCGAAGAGGACGAGGAGGCCGAAGCCGACGGGTCCGAGTCCGAGGGGAGGCCCCGCCGTCGCAGGCGCCGTCGCAGCCGGCCCCAGCGCGAGGGAGGCGGGACCGGATCCCGTTCGGGAGAGCTCGAAGGCACCTTCGACCACGGTGACGAGGGCTACGGCCTCTGGCTCGACCCGGCGATCACCGACATCCCGGCGTACAGGGATGCCTGGGCCGACAGGCGAGAAGTCGTGGTGAAGGTCGAGGAAGACCGGATCACCATCCGTCCGGCCTGATCTTCCCCCCCTCCCAGGAATCGGCTTCGCCCTCCAGCAGCCTGCCCCCGGCGAAATCGGTTGCGGCCTTCAGCTGTTCCCAGAAGGCGGCATCGATCAAATCCTGGACGTCCGGGGCGGCCGGGTCCACACCGTCGAGCTGTCGGGCCCAATCGGTTCCGGAGCCGTAGAAGTCAGCCAGGTCGGCCGCCGAGAAGGAGACCCCCACCCGGCGACGAATCTCGTCCCGGATCAGGACTACCGTGGCCAGGGCCGGCCCGGCGCCACCCGCCGCCTCCAGACGGGCCAGGTGACGGGCACCCGCCTCCCAGTTGAAGAGGGCGTTGTCGAGTGGGTAGCCGGCCATGACCCGATACTGCCACCTCCCCGGGGCAGGTTCCACTCGGATCAGGGTGTGACGAGACCTGGGGTCGCCTCGGGGCCGAGGGCCCCGGGACTGCAGGAGTCGGGATCGAGCCTGCCGTTGACGTCCCAGACGGTCACTCGGGAGCTCCCGGCAACCCGGTCGAGCTGCGCGGCCCCCCGAACCCATTCCCGTTCCAGCGAGGGTCCAGGCCGATCAGGCGCGTTGAAGTCGAGGAAGGGCGAGGTGACCAGGTAGTCGGGGGCGATCCGGTTGACCAGACGCCGGAACTCCGGGCAGGTCCGGATCACGTCGAAGCCCCTCGAGGGTGCAGGTCGCCCGACATAGCGAACCTCATTGGAGAGCGTGGCGCCGAAGAACCCGTAGTCCCGAAAGCCAGCCGTTGTCCCGGCGAGGGCCACTCGCTGGTCGTCGGTGCCGTTTGCCCACCGATACGCGGCGGCCATCCCCAGCTCTGGCTCGAAGGCCCGGTACCTGGATTCGAAGTAGTGGTCGGCCAGGGGCCAGGCGACGATTGCAGCCAGCACGAGGGCAATCGGCACCAGGATCCTCTCCGGTGGTCGTCCCCGAAGGACCCGTCGGATCGCTCCCCTCTTCCACCAGAGGAGTGCGGGCAGGACCACGGCAACCAGGCCCAGGGCGATCCCGAAGTAGCGACCGGACAGATCGACCAGGGCGTCCATTCGGGTGCCGGTTACGAAGAGGAGGACGAGCAGCAGCAGGAATGCCCTGCGGGCCGCTGGGCGTTCGAACAGGTCGAGCGAGGGAATGAGGACGAGTCCGGCAGCGAGGGACGGGGCGAGGAACCGGAGGTTGATCGAGAAGGCCGTCGGCTCCCCTTCCGGCCCGGCGGCGCTCAGCGAGGTGAACAGGTAGAGCACCGCGCCACCGAGCGAGGCGAGGGCGAGGGCCTTCGCGGTCCTGCCCGGCCCGCGCCAGACGACCGCAATA
>CAITDZ010000237.1 GCA_903891285.1 uncultured Solirubrobacterales bacterium | reverse complement strand
CTTCCCTCGACCCTGGACCAGGCCTCCTCTACGTCCTGCTTCAACCAGACGACCGTCCGATCCGGCCCCGACAGCGCCTGGCGCACCTCATCGGAGAGGACGGTGCCACCTCCGAGCGCCAGGGCATCGACATCCGGGTCCGAAAGGACCTCGAGCGCCAGGCCGCCCTCGACCTCCCGGAAGCCCTGCTCGCCGAGATCGGTGAAGAGGTTGGGGATCGATGCGCCCTGTCGCTCCTCGAGCAACTGGTCGAGGTCGACCGTTCGGAGCCCCGAACGTTCCAGCGAGCGCAGTGCCGTGGACTTCCCGGCACCCATGAAACCGACCAGACAGATCATCGCCAGCCGATGCGTTCGCAGTAGGACTCGACCGCGGCAAGCACGTCGACCATGCTGTCGCCCCCGAACTTCTCGCGGTAGGCGGCGGCAAGTACCAGGCAGACCATCGACTCGGCCACCACCGCCGCGGCCGGGACGACCGTCGAGTCGGTCCGCTCCTTGTGCGCCTGCCCTGGCTCCTTCGTCTCGGTGTCGACCGAGCGAAGCGGTTTGGTCAAGGTCGAGATCGGCTTGACGGCGGCATTCACGGTCAGGGGTTCTCCGGTCGTCATGCCCCCCTCGAGGCCCCCGGAGCGGTTGGTCTCCCGATGGAAGCCCTCCTCGTCGGAGAAGAAGATTTCGTCATGGGCTTCGGAGCCCGGACGGCTGGCGACGTCCCAGGCCGGACCGATCGAGGCGCCCTTGATCGACTGGATCGAACAGACGGCCTGGGCCAGGCGGCCATCCATCCTCTCCTCCCAGGAGACGTGGCTGCCGAGGCCCGGAACGAGCCCGAAGACCCTGACCTCGAAGGTGCCCCCCAGACTCTCGTTCTTCTTCCTCAGGACATTGATCTCTTCGACCATCGCGGCAGATGCCTCGGAGTCGAGGCAGCGGACCGGGTCGTCATCGACTCCCTCGAAATCCTCGAGGGCGGGATCGAGCGGCCCGGCCTCGACCGAGGCCACCCTGGTCACGTGACTCCGCACCGAGACCCCGAGCGCGTCGAGGAAGGCCCGGGCGAGGGACCCTGCAGCGACCCGGGCGGCCGTCTCCCGTGCACTCGCCCTCTCCAGCACGTTCCTCAGGTCGGAGTGGTCGTACTTCCACATCCCGACCAGGTCGGCGTGCCCCGGCCGGGGGAGGGTTATCTCCGGCACTTCTTCGTCGACCGGCCAGGGGTTCATCCGAACATCCCAGTTCTCGTAGTCGCGGTTGGCCACCAGGGCTGCGATCGGACTTCCCAGGGTTAGCCCGTGCCGTACTCCTGAACGGATCTCGACCGTGTCGGTCTCGATCTTCATCCGCCCGCCCCGCCCGTGGCCGAGCTGACGCCTGGCCATCTCGTGGTCGAGCATCTCCCGGTCCAGGGCAAGGCCCGCCGGGAGCCCCTCGACTATCGCGACCAGGCCCGGTCCGTGCGATTCTCCGGCTGTGGTGAATCGAAAACTCATTGCACCTCTAGGGTATTCGGCGCCGATTCGATCTGCCGATCCCGAATCGGGCTGACCGGTGGCTCCCCGGCGACTGATCATCGCGATGGTCCTGCTGTTGGT
>CAITDZ010000236.1 GCA_903891285.1 uncultured Solirubrobacterales bacterium | reverse complement strand
GAGCGGCCTCTGGTCGGCGGTCTCGAAGAGCGCCTTCACCGTGCCGTCCGAAGAGGTGGCAGTCCGGGTCACGCTCAGGGTCGAGATCGGGACCTCCCGTTCGAGCTCCTCGCGAAGGCTGGCCGGAAGGTTGGTCATCTCCCCGTAGCCGGTCGCGCCACGGGCCAGCCACTCGCGCACCTGCTCCTCGCGAAAAGGTGGTTCGCCACGTTCCTCGAGGAATGCCCTGAGTGCCCCGTAGTCCATCGATCAAGTCTCCCCTATCGGTAACCCTGGCTCAGCTTGGCCCAGGGTTGGGTCTGATTCAGGGAAGCTCGCCGCGCTGGACGCGGAAGGTCGTCCGGCCGTTGCAGACCTCGAACCTCCCGACCTCCATCACGACCTCGAGAGTCGGCCGGGCGCCGGAGAAGTCGACCGTGGTTCGGACCTGCCCGGAACGGAAATCGGAAGTCTTCCGCTGGGAGAACCGGGCCACCCCGTTCCCGTTCAGCCTCGCAGTAACGCGACTCTCGTCGACCGTGAAGTACCGGTCATAGGACTGGCGGGTCTCGCGGTTGTAGCAGGCGATGACAACGTTGTAGCCGACCTCCCGGACCACCCTGGAGCGGAGCTCGAAATACCCCGTCTCCATCGTCCTCCCACAATCGACGGTGAAGCAGGCGACGGTCCATTTGAAGCCACCCCAGGTCCCGTCCCTCGGTACGAAGCGACCCTCGGAGGCAGCAGGGAGAACAAGGACGGAGGCTGCGAGGACAGCTACCCCGATCATCCAGCCTGATCGCCAGGATCCCCGATTCAATCGTTTTGCCTTCACCGTCGGGAGCCTAAGCCAGGAAGGGCCCAAGGGCAAGCGGGGAGGGGTCAGGAACCGCCGAGCCAGGCCCGGATCTCGTCGCCGTGCTCGTCCAGCCCGGGCGGGCCGCTCCGGGTCTCGGTCGGGGTCTCGGTCAACCCGAGGGGCGAAGCCGGGCTCTTGGTGCCGTCGGTCTCGTCGATCGGGTCGAGGCCGAGCTTCTCGGCCAGCTCGAATCCGGCCTCGATCGAGTTGACCGGGCCGGCTGGAACGCCCTTCTCGTGGAAGAGCTCCACCCAGTCATCCCTCGGCCGGGACTCGAGGTGGGCACTGATCAGCTCGTGGAGGGCATCCCGGTTCGCGACCCGATCGGCGTTGGTCGCGAATCGTTCGTCGTCGGCCAGCTCCTCGAGCTCGAGTGCCTCGAGCAGGTGGGTGAACTCCCGTTGGTTGCCGGCGCAGACCATCAGCGGTCCGTCCGGCGTCGAGAAGGTCTCGAACGGGGCAACTGAGGAGTGGACGTTCCCGGTCCTCGACGGTGAGATCCCTGTGGCGAGGAAAGAAGAGCCATGGTTCTCGGTTGCTGCAAGGGCGCTCGAGAGCAGGTTGACCGAGACCTTCTGGCCCCGTCCGGTCTCGTCACGGGCGAGCAGGGCGGCAAGTATCGAGATGACCGCGTTCTGGCCGGTCATCACGTCGACCAGGGCAACCCCGACCTTGGTCGGCTCCCCGTCGGGCTGCCCGGTGACCGACATCAGGCCCGAGACGGCCTCGACCAGGGGGTCGAAGCCCGGGAGGTGTCGACCGCCGTTCTCCCCGAATCCCGAGATCGAGCAGTAGACGATCCCGGGGTTGCCCTTCGAGACCGAGTCGTAGTCGAGCCCGAACCGGCCCATCGTGTCCGGCCTGTAGTTCTCGACCAGGATGTCGGCCCGGTCGGCCAGCTCCCGGGCCAGGGCGAGGTCGCCCTCGTCCTTCAGGTCGAGCACCACCGAGCGCTTGTTCCGGTTGACCGTCAGGTAGTAGGTCGCCCGACCGCGATCATCGGCCGGGGGGGCGAAGGCCCGGGTGTCGTCTCCCTCGGGGGGCTCGACCTTGACCACGTCTGCACCGAGGTCTCCCAGGGTCATCGAAGCGAGGGGTCCGGCCAGAACCCTGCTGAAGTCGGCTACCAGGATTCCGTCGAGGACGCCCATGGAAAGGAAGGTAACGGGAAAGGTCTAAACCGGGAGTCGGGCTAGGCGTCGCCGGCGAGCCAGGCCCGGATCTCATCACCGTGTTGGTCGAGTTCGGGCGGGGGCAGCCTGGTCCCGGGAGGCTCCCCGACGAGTCCGATCGGGGAGGCGGGGG
>CAITDZ010000235.1 GCA_903891285.1 uncultured Solirubrobacterales bacterium | reverse complement strand
TCGGAGATATAGAGGGAGCCGTCCCGGAGCCTGCCGTCGAGGTACTCCTGCAGTTCGGGCTCGGTCGGGGGCATCGAAGCGTCCGGCATCCCCAGGAGCTGGCCGACCTGGCGGTAGTCGGACCAGTAGGCCTCCCGTTCCCCGTCCGACAGGGGTGAGATGAAGCACGAGGCGTAGAGCATCGCCGAATCCGCAAGGGTCGCGAGCGTCCAGAGCATCAGTTCGGGATCACCTGCGGAGTAGGAGGTGCCGGCCGGAATCGGTCCGTAGTCCTCCTCGACCTCCCCGTTCACCCGCGCGTGCATCGCTTCGATCGCCCTGCCGGTCGCGAGTGCCGTCTCCCTGGTTCCGAAGTAGATCCGGCTCATCATCCGATCGGTCGAGACGAGACGGGCCTCAGGATCCTCGAACAGAACCGAGTGCCGATCGAACCCGACTACTGCGAGCGGGTCGAGTGCCTGCATCAGGAGGGCGCGGACCCCTGAGATCGCGACGATTCGCTCGCGGTGGAGCCGCCGGATCATGCTGTCGGCCGGGAAGTAGCCGTCCACCTCCTCGGCGGTAGGGCGGATGGTGCCGTCCCTGCCGGGGATGACCGGTGAGACCAGGTCGAGCAGTCCTCCGAGGGGGTTCATCCCCCTGAATGCTACGCGGAGCGCCCAACCTCCCGAGTGACCGCCTCGGCGGCCCGCCGGCCCGAGACCAGCGCACCCTGGATGGATGGGGATTCCATGTAGTCCCCGCAGGCGAACGGGGCCGAACCCTGACGGGGCGGGATCCGGCCCGGCGCGAAGCGTCCCGGTGGGAAGGGTGGCAAGGCATCGGTCACCACGGTGGTGTCGAGGTGGCGCCAGCCGGCCACTCGACCATGTCCGAACCAGTTGCCGAGCTGGGCCCTCGCCGAGTCGGCCAGGTCTTCCCGGACCGCGTTCTCACCGACGGCGCTGACCGAGACGAGCGAGCGACCGGGTGGTGCGTACCCCCGGGCGATCGAGCTCGGAATGGCCACCTCGTTGACCGGGCCGTGGTCCCTCCCCGCGAGGAAGAGGGTGCGACTCGAGATGTCCTCCTCAGGGGCATCGAAGTAGAGGCAGGAGGTCACCGAACCCGGTCCGGGATCGGGCCTGCCGAGCAGTCTGGCTGCAGATCGCTCGTCGGTCGCCACGACCACCGCGTCGGCCTGGTGGCGGTCTCCGTCGGTGAGCCTGAGCGAATCGGGGCCCACCTCCGCGACCGCGCTGCCGAGGGAGATCGACCCTTCGGGAAGTCTCGAAGCAAGCTGGGCCGCGAGGCGACCCATCCCCTCGGCCGGGAGGGCCGCGTCCCCGGTCGCGAAGTAGCCGAAGTAGAGCTTCAGCAGGGCGCTCGAAGTGGCTAGGTCCGGATCGATCAGGACCCCGCCGAAGAACGGCCGGAAGAAGGACTCGACCATGTCCTCGGAGAATCCCTGGTCCTCGAGGTACCGACCGGCTGCGACCTGCGGTTCGGCGGCGATCCTCTCGGGGTCCCTGCCGGCCAGCGAGAACCGCATCCGGGCCAGCCTGAGTCGGTCCCTGAGAGTGCCTACCGGGGAGTCGAGGGACGAGAGGATTCCGCCCGGGCGCCTGAGGGGGTCGACCAGTGGGACGAATTCACCATCGTGGCGGATCAGTGCTCCAGGCTCGAACCGGCCGAGGTCGAGCGCCGGGAAGTCGAAGGCCTTTCGGGCCTCGGGGTAGGAGGTGAGAAGCACCTGGAAGCCCCGGTCGAGCAGGAAGCCATCGACCTCGTCGGTCCTGACCCTGCCTCCGACTCGATCGGAGGCCTCGAAAACCTTCACTTCGAAACCGCGTTCGGTCAGCAGGCCGGCGCACCTGAGCCCTGCCAGCCCGGCACCGACTACGGCGACCCGGCCCGTATGCCCTCGGTTCATCCGGCGTCGAGGGCGACCCTGAGACCTTCCGCCGCCCGGTCACCGACCCGCTTGAAGATCAGCGAGAAGACCGGGTCGAGCAGGCGGGACACCCCCTTCAGGCCGATGTCGGCGACGTACTCGACCCTCGACCCTTCGCCGTTCGGCGTGATCGTGATCGTGTCCTCGATCGTCGCCATCGAAGTACCGCTCCTGAACGCGACCCGACCGGGTCGTTCGAACTCGATCGTTTCGTAGGTCAGGGTCATCGTCCGCGAGCCAAACTTGGTTACGACCCGGTACCGGGCGCCGGCCTGGTAGGGCTCGTCGCCGAGACAGTCCGAACTGACCGTGTTCTCGTCCCACTTGGTCACGTTCTCGAAGTCGGCCAGGTAGTCGAAGGCTTCCTCCGGGGTTCGAGGACTTTCGACGACGGTGCGGTAGGTGGCCATACCGGGAAAATACCGGCCCGCTGCCCCCGGGGATCCGCCCCTTCTACGATCGGAGGGGTGGAAGGTGAGGTGGAGACGAGCGAGCGCGGTGTGGGGATCACGAAGACCCCGGATCGCCTCGGTCCCCTGGGGGTCGTGTCCGTGGTCGCGATCCCCCTGGTCCTGGCGGGCAACTCGCTGATCCTCCTGCTCATCCCCTGGCTGGCCGACCTCCAGTACGCACTTCCGGGCTTTCCGGATGATCCCCTCGGGCTCACGCCGGACCAGCGCCTGGCCCTCGCCCACGAGGGGATCCGGTCGATCTGGCCGGTCGGTCCGGGAACCACCCTCCTGGTCGAGGCGACCCTGCCCGGTGGGGCGCCTGCCTTTGGACCAGACGAGGTCCGCCACATGGAGGACGTCCGCGCCGTGGTCCGGGGCGCACTGTTCCTCTGGTTGATCGCGGTCCTCGTCGCGATCCCGTCCCTCCTCATCCTGCGGAGCCGAGGTGCGGAGAAGATCCCGGTCGTCTTGAAGCGGGGGGCGGTCGCAACGGTGGTGGCAGTAATCGTGGTCGGGCTGTTCGCTGCCCTCTCCTTCGACACCTTCTTCCGGACCTTCCACGACCTCCTCTTCGAATCCGGTAGCTGGCAGTTCCCGACGGACAGCACCTTGCTCGCCCTGTACCCGACCCGGTTCTGGACGGTGGCGACCGCGCTCCTGGTCGGTTTGACCTTGATTCAGGCGGCGATCCTCGCCCTGGTGCCGGGCCGGGCCGATCCCGACTAGGATCGGGCGGTGTTTCGGAAGCGAAAGGGAGAGGAAGCCCCCGAGGGGCTTCTGAAGACCGCGACGGAGGCCGAGGCCCGGGAGTTCGGCAGGGGCCTGCGGAAGAACGCCCCCCGGTCGGGGCTGGCGAAGTTCGATCCCAGTCCGCAGCGGGATCCCCTGGGGATAATCGAACAGCAGAACCGGGATCGGCTCCGCAACCTCGTGCCGGTCCGGATCGGCCGGATGCTCCAGTCAGCCTTCGCCTACTTCAGGGGCACGGCCGGTCCGATGGCGGCCGACCTCGCCGGCGAGGCCCGGTCCGGGTTCCTGGTTATCGGTTGCGGCGATGCCCACATCGGGAACTTCGGCCTGTTTGGCTCGCCCGACCGTCGGATCCTCTTCGACATGAACGACTTCGACGAGGCCGGAGCCTGCCCCTGGGAGTGGGACGTGAAGCGGATGGCGACCAGCATCGTCCTGGCCTGTCGGGACTCCGGCGTAAGTGAGAAGGATGCGATCGAAGCCACCGAAGCTGCGGCCCGTTCATACCGTGAGACCGCGGCGAGGCTCCACCAGATGTCTGCGATCGACCGCTACTACATCCGGGTCGACGGCGAGACCCTGCTCGCTGCCGCCGGCACGAAGAAGGGCAAGAAGATGCTCGAGAAAGGCCTCGAGAAGGCGAGCAGGCGGACCTCGGAGAAGGTCCTGTCGAAGATCACGACCGACTCCTCCGGCGGGGTGCCGCGGATCGTCCCCGACCCGCCGATCCTGCAGAGGGTGGATGGATTCGAGAACCTGATCGAGGACGCCTACCGGCGCTACCTCGAGACGCTCCCGCCCGACCGGGCGACGCTACTCTCCCAGTTCCGGTTGGTCGATATGGCCCTCCGGGTGGTCGGGGTCGGCAGTGTCGGGACCCGCTGTTTCATCCTGCTCCTGCTCGGCCCCGACGGTTCGCCGCTATTCCTGCAGATAAAGGAGGCGACCGCCTCGGTCCTCGAGACCTACGGTGGAATCCAGCCGAGGCCGGTCCAGGGACTGGGCGACAGCGACTCCTGGATGCCCGGCTACCGGGTCGTCTCGGGCCAGGAGGTGCTTCAGGCGGCGTCCGATCCCTTCCTCGGGTGGACCCGGGCCCGGAAAGGTGATCGTTTCTTCTTCTACGTGCGTCAGTTCAAGGACATGAAGGGCTCGGCCGACCTGTCGGACATGGATCCAGCGCAGTTCGTCGGGTACGGAACCCTCTGCGGGGCGATGCTCGCCCGCGGACACAGCCAATCCCCCGGCTCGGCGGCGATCGGCGGCTACCTCGGCAAGTCGGACAGATTCGAGCGGGCGATCGGCGAGTGGAGCGTCGCCTACGCAGACCAGATGGAGCAGGACTTCGAGGCCTTCCAGAAGGCCGTCGAGCAGGGCAGGTTCCCGGTCGAGACCGGGGTTTAGCGCCCCTCGAAGCGGGCCTTGCCCGGGCCTTCCTCGAGGAAGGTATCGACCGCCCGGATCAGGTCTTCGCTTTCGAACAGTTCCCCAGCCTCCTCGCGGGTCACCCGGTCGGCCGCCTCCATGCCGCCGCGGGCGCGGGCGCGGAGGATCCGCTTGGTCATCGCGTGTGCGAGCGTCGGGCCCCGGGCCAGCCTCTTGGCGAGCTTGCGGGAATGCTCGTCGAGTTCGCCGTCGGGTACGACCTCGTTGACGACGTTCCAGCCTTCGAGGGTCCGGGCGTCGAACAGGCCCCCGGTCATCACCAGCTGGGCTGCCCTCGCCGGTCCGGCCCTCTCGGCCAGCCTCTGGGGGCCGCCCATCGAGGGGGTGAGCCCGACCACGATCTCGACCAGCCCGAACGAGGCCGACTCGGCGGCGATCAGGAGGTCGCAGGCGAGCGCGAGCTCGAAGGCGGCGGTCAAGGTCAGGCCGTGGGCCGAAAAGACCACCGGGCAGGGAAGCGTCTCGACCGGTTCGATCACCTGGTCCATCAGTCGGGTCCAGAGTTCGCGACCCTGGTCCCCAGTAAGGCCCCGAAACTCCTCGACGTTCACCCCTCCCGAAACGACATCGCCCTCGGCCCGGAAGAGGACCGCACGGGGAGGTTCGGCGGCGAGCTCCGCGATCGTCTCGATCACGGCCTCGATCATCGCCTGATCGAAGAGGTTGAGCGGCGGATTGTCGAGGGTGACCTCGGCTACGCCGTCGGCCCTTTCGACCTTGATCCTCCCGCCTTCCGCCATGGGGCGAGGCTATCACCGGGTCAGTCAGCCCCGGGAGGCCCTCCAGCGCCCTCCGTGATGGCTCCGGAATAGGCTGGTCGGGTGATCAGCAGGAACATCGACCGGCTGCTTGGCCGGCCTGGATCGAAGCGGGATCTGGAGGGCGAGCACACGCCAGACGGGGTGGCCGAGAGGCTCGCCGATCAACCCACCGGAAGTCATCTGGGCGATTTCGTCTACGGGGCGATCGACGGCACCGTGACCACCTTCGCCGTGGTCGCGGGAGCGGCCGGTGCCGATCTGGGTGCGGCCGTCGTGATCATCCTTGGGCTGTCGAACCTGTTCGCCGACGGATTCTCGATGGCCGTCTCCAACTATCTCGGCAGCCGGGCCGAGCAGGACCGCCAGAGCCAGGCCCGACGGGAGGAGGAGCGCCACATAAGGCTGATGCCCGAGGGCGAGAAGGAGGAGATCCGCCAGCTCTTCCGGGCCAAGGGCTTCGAGGGAGATGACCTCGAACGGGCGGTCGAGGTGATCACCAGTGACGAGGAGCGCTGGGTCGAGATGATGATGAGCGAGGAGTTGGGGTTCGCCCCAGTCGAGCGCTCGCCGGCCCGGGCCGGGGTCGCCACCTTCATCGCCTTCCTGGTGGTCGGCGCGATCCCCCTGATCAGTTACCTGGTCAACCTTGCTTTCCCCGGGGCGATACCCGATGCCTTCCTGGTCAGCATCGTCCTGACCGCGGCCGCCTTCCTCCTGGTCGGTGCGCTCAAGGCGGCCGTCGTGGGGCAGGGAGTGGTCAGGGGCTCGATCGAGACCGTCGTCCTCGGCGGGATAGCGGCCGGGTTGGCCTTCGTGGTCGGTCGTCTTCTCGAGGGAATCGCCTGAGACCAGCCCGCGCAGGGACCCGCCGATCCGCTCAGGAGCGTCGCCCAGCGTCGCCGGCGAAGGCCTTGGTGACCAGGTACCGAAGCCGGTCGCGCTCCTCCTTCGGGAGGTAGGTCGCGTCCCGGGTCGGGACGACGATCGCCAGGAACTCGCGACGCTCCTCGGGGGTGAGGTTCGAGTAGAGCCGCCTGGTGTGGTGGGAGAGCCACTTCGCCCGGACCCAGACCGCCGGCCAGTCGACCCGGCGGGCGTACTCGAAGGCCCTCCCGGCCAGGCCTGCGGCGACCCCGGCCTTTCGGGCACGCGATCCGCTGGTCGACTTTTCGCTGGCCATCGGCCCTTCAGACCAGCCGGTCGATCCGGTACGAGCGGGTACCGGCCGGGGTCTCGACGGCCACGTCGTCGCCGACCTTGTGGTCGCGGAGAGCCATGCCGATCGGTGATTCGGCCGAGATCAGGCCGGCCGCCAGGTCCGCCTCGGTCGATCCGACCAGCTTCCAGGTATGGGTCCTTCCCTCAGAGTCGGTCACCTCGGCGGTGGTCCCGAAGGAGAAGGTGTCGTGAGAACTTCCCGTCCCCTCGGTCACGACAGCGTTGGCAAGCCTTTCCTTGAGGTCGCGGATCCGGGTCTCCAGATGGGCCTGGTCCTCCTTGGCGATGTGGTACTCGGCGTTCTCCTTCAGGTCACCGAGCTCACGGGCCGTCTTCAGCCGGGCGGCCATCGTCTCCCTCTCCTCGCCTTCGAGGCGGGCTATCTCGGCTTTCAGCGCCTCCAGGCCCTCGGCCGTGATCGCCTCGCCTCCCTCGGCTTCTCCGTCTTGCTGAGCACCCATCGAGCGCACTCTAGGGAGTCGGCGAAATTAATTCGGCCGGATGACAACCGATTTCGAGTCCCGTTCCGTAGAGGGGGAAAGGCCGGTAGTTCAAGGCCGGATCCAAGTGAAGAGGAAGGAGAAGTAATGAACAAGAAGATGATTGCCCTTCTGCTGGCGATTCCGGCACTGGGCCTCGGGGTGGCTGCCTGCAGCGGCAACAGTGACTCCGGATCGAACAGCGGGATGAATGATGTGGCGAAGACGCCGACGGATGCGGCTGACATCGTCGACGTCGCAGCCGACACCCCGGAGCTCTCGACCCTGGTCGAGGCCG
>CAITDZ010000234.1 GCA_903891285.1 uncultured Solirubrobacterales bacterium | reverse complement strand
CCTCAGCCCGAGTTGGTGCAGGTCATGTCCTTCTTGACCAGCGAGCAGGTCGCGAAGGTCTTGCCGGTGTAGTCGCGTTGGATCGCAGTCCACTGCTTGGCCTTCGAGCCCGGCTTCATCACCGTGTATCCGTACTTGACCTTGGTCCAGAGGTATGAGGGCTTCCCGTACGGGGTGTAGCTGGGGCTGAGGGCGGTCCCATCGGCTTTCGCGAGCGGCCCATAGGCAGGGATCTGGTACGAGGACTCGGACGCGATGTCTGGCTTGGAGCCGCCGTTCCCGACCACCATCTGGACGGGCAGGTTCGGGACTTTGACCACCTGGGAGACGTGGACGTGTGATCCGATGATCATCTGGTAGTTGCCGAGCAGCCCGTATGAAGCGGCCGTCTGGTCGATCGAGGTGTAGGGCAGGAGGCCAGTAGCGGCCTCCTCGATCGGCTCGACTCCGAACATCGGTCGATGGGCGAGCAGCCAGGACTCGCGACCCTGCTTCGCGGTGCTCAGCTGCTGGGCTGCCTCGTACTGCGGGCGCTGGGTGTCGACCCAGGACGTGATGTCGAAGTTCCTTCCATAGGCGCTGTCGACGGCGACGATCCTGAGGCTCCGGCCGTTGGTGATCGGGGCGTCGAAGGCCCACGAAGGGGAGATGTTGGGCACCGTCGCCCCTCCCAGGGTGGGTGGCGCGCAGGCGTCGGGGCCGAGGGCGGTCGAGACCTCGAAGAAGAGGAACCAGCCGTTGCCGCCGCGGTCGCACTGTTCGTGGTTGCCACGGACGGCGAGGATTGGCGCCGCCTCGAACAGCGGGGCCATCGGGATGAAGACGTCGGCCATCCAGCCGTAGTCGGTGTCGTTGAACCGGAAGGAGTCGATCGGGGGTGGGCTACCTCCGCACCTGGCCTCGAAGGCAGTCGGGCAGGCGTCTTCGCGGTAGAAGAAGTCCCCGGTGAATACGGTGAGATCCGGCTTCTCCTTGGCGATCGCTACCGAATTCCTTGAGAGTGGCCAGTAGTCGGCGGGGTTGGTGCCGGAGGTCTTCGAACAATCCTGGATGTCGGGGGTGGTGCCGTCGTCGACCCGGCATCCCGTGTCGCCCAACATGACGATCTTGTCGTAGCGCGCCGGAAGTGAGAAGGGAACCGAGACCGGACCAACCCGCGCCGAGGTGATGCCGGCGTTGATCTTCGGGATGTTGGCCTTGCAGGCCCTGGTCGAGGCAAAGGCCGCGCCGGTTGTCACCCCGGGCGAGCGCATCTTCATCGAAAGGCTCATGGTCGAGCCGTTTCCCTTCTTGACGACCAGGTTGGGGCAGTTGATCCCGGCCGGGATGACCGCGCGGACCTGGAGCTTGGTCTTCGAGACCGAAGTCGGGGTGACCAGGGTGTAGGCGGTAACGACTCCGTTACCGGCCTGAGCGGCCGGGGTACCGAGGAGGGCAGCGCCTCCGACGAGGGCGGCTGCCGCTACGAGAATCGAAGGGATCCTTCGTGTCATCTGATTACTTCCTCCTCTGGGTCTGGACCCCTAGGTCCTGTTGGTCTTGTTCCCTGGATCGCTGGTTCGAGGTCGGGTCATCGTGGCACACACTCAGCTCCGAGGCAGGTAATCCGGCCGTCCAGTGGGGCAACCGCGGTGGTGACCCCGGCCGCGAGGTCCGCCTTGAGCGCATCGGTCAATGCCTCGTCGTAGGGCTCGCGGACCTGTGCCTGGCTCGGGTTGAAGAAGGTGCCGTAGCCGTCGCCGCCAAAGGCCATGAAGCTCAGGGTGGTCACGCTGTACGAGGTGCCGTCCTTGGGGATCGGCGTACCGTCGGTCCTGGTCACCTCGGTGATCCGGGATCCGGCCGGGCGGGTGAGGTCGAAGGTGAACTTGAAGCCCGAGATCTGGGGGAAGGCGCCGCTCGGGTACGAGGAGACCCCTACCTCGAGTGCGCCCCAGAGTTGTTCCCCGGTCATGGTCGAGGTCGCCGCCTCGGTCCCGAAGGGGTAGACCGACTTGATGTCGCCGAGGACGACGTCGTACGGACCGCTGGTACCGGGACCCGGGCGGCGAAGCGTTGGATCGGACGGCGTGTAGCCGTTGGCCGGGAGGGTGTCTCGGATCCCGCCTCCGTTGGTGAAGACGAGGTCGGTCCCGTACTTCTTCTTCAGCCAGTCTGCGGTCAGATTGCCGAGCTGGGTCTCCCCGGTTCGCTCGACCGGCTTCGGGTGACCGGCCGAGGTGCCGCGGGGGAATATCCCGGCGACGACCCCGACCTTCTGGTCGAAGATCGGGCCGATCTTCTTCTGGTATTCAGCCACCACTGCGGCAACCTTGGGGTCGGCCTTCTGCTTCGCGATCTCGTCCTTCAGTACGTACTCGACGTTCGAGCCGACCACGCGATTGGTCTTCGTGTTGAGGCAGAGCTGGAGCCGGGTGTATTCCTGGCCGGAGTTCCGAACCTCGATCGTCGGCTTGCCGGCGAGGATCGAGGCGTAGGTCTGGTGGGTGTGCGCACCGTAGACCGCGGCGGCACCCTTTATCTGCTGGGCGACCTCGATCAGCCGGCCGGTGGGCACGCCGTTTGCGTTCAGGTTCCAGCCCTGGTGGGTGAGCGCCACGACCACGTCGGCCCCGGCCTTCTTCGCTGCCACGATCTGGCGGTTCACCCCGTCGACCTTGCCCGAGATGGCGATCTCCTTGCCCGCCGTTCCGTAGGCGAGGTTTCCGGGCTTGACCAGCTCCCTGGTGTCTTCGGTGTTCATCCCGACGAAGCCGACCTCGACCCCGCCCCGCTTCACGATCACGTAGGGCCTGACCTTCCGTTTCGGGGTCTGGAGCGGCTGGAGGTCGCTGTAGTTGGCCACGGTCCAGGCGAAGTTCGAGCGAGAGATCATGTCCCTGAGGTGAGTCAGTGGCCGGTCGTGCTCGTGGTTTCCGAAGGTCGAGACGTCGAGGCCCATCTTGTTGTGGACGCGGACGGTCGGGATCTCCTCGAAGTAGCTGGCGATGATCGGCGCACCGCCGAGCGAGTCGCCAGAGGCTGCGGTGAAGGTGGCCGGTGAGTGGGTGCGGTCGCGTGCGAAGGCTGTCGCGATCTTGGCGGCCCCGGCGTTGTTGTCGGACTCTTCGATCGCCCCGTGGAAGTCACTGAACTGTAGGACCTGGACGTTGCGGAAGTCGGACCTCTTCGGAGCCTTGACCGGGATCGGCCGTGCGACGATCGCCGGGGTCGAGTAACCGTAGGAGTTGACCGCCTGGACCGCTGGCTGGATCCTGTTTCGTCCGGGAAGGACGGGCATCAGGGCCTTCCGCTTGGTTGCAGACACGGTCACCGGGCAGGCGCCCTTGCGGCTCGCCTTCAGATGGTCACTGACCACGTAGTGGGTGATCGCCGGGCTTGCCGTTGCCGGGGCCTTCCAGGAGACCTCGATCTTGCCCTTGACCAGTTTCGCCGTCACCGAGGCCGGGGCGGCGGGCTTGGCAAAGGTTTCCTGGGAGTCGGCCCTCTCGGCCGCTCCGCCGGCTACCGCCGCGGCCACGATCGCTAGCGCGGCCACAATGGCCACGGCCGTGGGGGTTCCCCCGTATCTCCTCAAGACGAGCACGCTCGGAAATCTAAACAGGTCCGGACCCTCCGAGTTGCCCTCCGCGGCCCGTCAACCCCTGTACTTACCGACCGCATTGAGTCAGGCGGGGGCTCGCGGAGCTCCTCTCAACCAACGCCTCTAGCGCGGGTCCTGGCAGCCGGGGGCGCACTCACCCTCGTCGTCCCCTCCTCGGTGAGCACATCCCCCGTCTACCTCCCGCGCACGGG
>CAITDZ010000233.1 GCA_903891285.1 uncultured Solirubrobacterales bacterium | reverse complement strand
TGGGAGAGCCGTCGGTCGTCGTTGTCGTAGAGACCGTAGAGCTTCGCGGTCACGATCCAGATCGGGATCAGCAGGAGCGACCATTCCGGGGTTCCGGGGTTGATCTTCTTGAGCAGGACAGCTGCCAGTAAACCCAACCCGATCGAAACGATGTCGGCGAGGGCAAGGCCCCACCGCCGGACCTGGGCTGCCCTTCGGATTCGGTCGCTCACCCAGCGGATTTCCGGGTCAGGTCTGGTTCCTAGACCCGGTCCACCCCGCTTGGATTCGACGGTCATCCGCTCTTCACCTTCGCCAGATGTAGCTGACTCCATGAGATCCCCTTGCCCTGAACCGGCGCTCATACCCAACCGGCCCTGCGATGGCCTTGACTCCTTTCGACGCCCTCAGTCGACTCCATTCCTTCAAATCACGGCGCCAGCACCAGATGGTACCTAAAGGAAACAGGCGCACCTAGCGAATGGAGCGGTCTGGGCGGGTCCGGCCTCCCTTAGTCTCGGGGGTTTACCGATGCCCGCCAAAGCACCCACTGAATCCCTGGATCTGTTCGGGGAAAGGACCCGGACCTGGTTCGAGGCCTCCTTCGAGGGGGCGACACGTGCCCAGGCCGAGGGCTGGGCCGAGATCGCCAGCGGCCGGAACACCCTGATCTCGGCCCCCACGGGCTCCGGCAAGACCCTGGCAGCCTTCCTCTGGGGGATCGACCGACTCGCCTCGGAGCCCGAGCGCGATCCCGGGGTCCGTCTCATCTACGTCTCCCCGCTCAAGGCCCTCTCCTATGACATCGAGCGGAACCTCAAGGCCCCGCTAAAGGGGATCGGGGCCGACCTCGACGTTGCGATCCGGACCGGCGATACCCCCCAGAAGGAGCGCCAGCGGATGCGCCGGCAGCCGCCAGACATCCTGATCACCACGCCCGAGTCGCTCTACCTGATGGTCTCCTCCGGGGCCTCCGAGATCCTCGCCACCGCCGGCACGGTGATCGTCGACGAGATCCACGCCATGGCGGGCTCCAAGCGGGGCGCCCACCTGGCCCTGACCCTCGAGCGCCTCGAGCATCTCGTCCGGGAGGCCGACCCGGAAGCCTCCCTCCAGCGGATCGGCCTCTCCGCCACCCAGCGGCCACTCGAGCGGGTGGCCGGCTTCCTCTCCGGTCCCGGTCGGGACTGCGCGATAGTCGATGCCGCGGAGCCGAAGGCCCTCGACCTCGAGGTCGTCGTCCCGGTCGAGGACATGACCGAGCCGGGCGCACCCGAGGGCGAGGAGGAGACGGTCCGCTCGATCTGGCCGGCGATCTACCCGGAGCTGCTCGACCTGGTCCGCTCCCACACCTCGACCATCGTCTTCGTGAACAACCGCCGGGGCGCCGAACGGCTCGCCCAGCGCCTGAACGAGCTCGACGCCGAGCGGGCCGAGGAGGAAGCAGACGGAGGGCAGGAGAACGGAAGGCCCTTTGACCCGGCAGACCATCCCCTCCTTGCCCGGGCCCACCACGGCTCGCTCTCCCACGAGGAGAGGGCCGAGGTCGAGGAGGAGCTCAAGTCCGGTCGGATCCCCTGCCTGGTCGCCACCTCTTCGCTCGAGCTCGGGATCGACATGGGTGCGGTCGACCTGGTCATCCAGGTCGAATCGCCCAAGTCGGTCAGCCGCGGCCTCCAGCGGGTCGGCCGGGCCGGCCACGGACTCGGCCAGACCTCCAAGGGCCGGATCTTCCCCAAGTTCCGGGGCGACCTCCTGGAGGCCGCCGTGGTCGCTGAGCGGATGGAAAAAGGCGAGATCGAGGAGACGGTCGTTCCCTCCAACCCGCTCGACGTCCTTGCCCAGCACCTCGTCTCGATGGCCTCCACCGCGACCTGGGACGTCGACGATGCCTTCCAGCTGGTGACCAGGTCTGCCTCCTTCCAGGAGCTCTCCCGGGAGCAGTTCGAAAACGTCCTCGACATGCTCGACGGGCGCTACCCGTCGGACCGCTTCGCTGACCTTCGGCCCCGGATCGTCTGGGACAGGACGGAGGGCACGATCGAGGGCCGCAAGGGCTCCCGCTCACTGGTCGTGACCAACGCCGGCACGATCCCCGACCGCGGCCTCTACGGGGTCCACCTCCCCGATGGCCGCCGGGTCGGCGAGCTCGATGAGGAGATGGTCCACGAGGCCAGGAACGGCCAGGTCTTCCTGCTGGGTGCGACCGCCTGGAGGATCCAGGACATAACCAGGGACCGGGTGATCGTCGTACCCGCCCCGGGCGCTCCGGGGGCGATCCCCTTCTGGCGGGGCGAGGGGATCGGCCGCCCTGCCGAGCTGGGTGAGGCGATCGGCCGCTTCTCCCGCGAGGCGGTCGAGGCCGACCCGGCTGATCTAGCCGAGAGCCACGGGCTGAGCGAGCTGGCTGCCCGCAACCTCGTCACCTACCTCCGCGAGCAACAGGAGGCGACCAAGGTCGTCCCATCTGACCGGACGGTCGTGGTCGAGCGCTTCCGCGACGAGATCGGCGACTGGCGGCTCTGTGTTCTGACCCCGTTCGGCGGCCGGGTCCACGCCGCCTGGAGCCTCGCGATCGCCCACCGCCTGCGAGAGCGCGAGGGGCTCGAGGCCGATGCGATCTACTCCGATGACGGGATCGCGATCCACCTCCCCGACTCCGATGAGCCACCCTCGGCCGACCTCGTCCTGCTCGAACCGGACGAGCTCGAGGAGATGGTGGTCGCCGAGCTGGCCGGCTCGGCCCTCTTCGGTTCGCGCTTCCGGGAGAACGCGGCCCGCTCCCTGCTGCTCCCGCGGGCCTACCCCGGCAAGCGGACCCCCCTCTGGCAGCAGCGGTTGAAGTCACAGAGCCTGCTCGAGGTCGCCCGCGAGTTCCCCCGCTTCCCGGTCATCCTCGAGACCTACCGCGAGTGCCTCTCCGACGTCTTCGACCTGCCCGCCCTCGACCAACTGCTTCGCCGCCTCCACGCCCGCGACCTCACCCTGGTCGAGGTCGAGACCAAGACGGCCTCGCCCTTTGCCTCCTCGCTCCTCTTCGACTACGTCGCGACCTACATGTACGAGGGAGACACGCCGAGCGCCGAGCGCCGGGCGACCGCCCTCTCGCTCGACCGCGAACTGCTCCGCGAGCTGCTTGGCCAGGACGAACTCCGCGACCTGATCGACCCCGAGGCGCTCGAAGAGGTGATCGCCACCCTCCAGTACCTCGATCCGAAGCTTCAGGCCTCCGATCGCGACGCGCTCCAGCAGGTCCTTCGCCGACTCGGGGACCTGACGCCTGAGGAGGCGGCCGAACGGGTGGCCGATGGCTACTCGGCCGACTCGATGCTCGAGAACCTGGTCCGCGAGCGCCGTGTCGTAGCCGTCCGGATCAACGGAGAAGAGCGCTACATAGCCGCCGAGGATGCCGGCCTCTACAGGGACGCCCTGGGCGTCTCGCCCCCGGGCGGCCTCCCCTCCGACTTCCTCGAGGAGCGAGACGACCCGCTCACGACCCTGATCGCCCGCTGGACGCGGAGCCACGGCCCCTTCCTGGCCGGGGAGCTCCGCGAGCGCTACGGGGTCGACCCGACCCCGGTCTTGAAGGCCCTCGAGGCCGAGGGCGAGCTGGTCCGCGGTGAGATCCTTCCCGGCGGCACCAGCAGGGAATGGTGCGAGGCAGATGTCCTGCGTCGAATCCGCAGGGCCAGCCTGGCCAGGTTCCGTGAGGAGGTCGAGCCGGCCGACGCGGCCGAGTACGCCCGGTTCGTCTCCTCCTGGCAGGGGATCGACCGCAACACCCGGGCCGGTGCCGGGGTGGACCGCCTCCGTGAGGTCCTGGTCCCGCTCCAGGGGGTCGCCCTGACCCCGACCGTGTGGGAGCGCGACGTCCTGCCGCGTCGGATCGGGGCCTGGAACCCCGGCTGGCTCGATGTCTTGACCACCTCGGGTGAGGTCGTCTGGATCGGGGCCGGGGCACTCGGTCGCTCCGACGGCAGGGTCGCCCTCTACTACCGTGAGGACGTCCGCTTGGCCGGCCCACCCCCGGCCCTCGCAAAGCTCGAGAGACCCGAGGGTGAGCCCCACGACGCGATCCGCGAGGCCCTGGCCGCAGGCCCCACCTTCTGGCTCGACCTCTCCTCCGCGATCGACATCCCTGCCGAGGAGCTCCACGAGGCACTCTGGGACCTTGCCTTCGCCGGGGAGATAACCAACGACGCCTTCGCACCGCTTCGCTCCCCGAGGCTCCGTCAGGCCCGCCGGGAGACCGGCCGCGGACGGCGCTTCTCCCCCCGGCGAAAGGCCCAGGGTCCGGCAGTCCAGGGCAGGTGGTCGCTGACCGCACCGCTATTCGAGGACGCCCCTCCGGCCGGGCCGCGCCTTCGGGCCCAGGCCGAGCTGATGCTCGAGCGCTACGGAATCCTCACCCGCGAGATGGCCCTCGCCGAGGGCATTCCGGGTGGCTTCTCGGCGCTCTACCCCGAGCTCTCCAATCTCGAGGTCCTGGGTTCGGCCAGGCGGGGCTACTTCGTCGAGGGCCTGGGCGGGGCCCAGTTCGCCCTGGCCGGCGCGGTCGAGCGGCTCCGGGGCATGCCGGCCGCCGACGGCTCCCTGACCGTGCTCGCCTCGACCGACCCGGCCTCCCCCTGGGGAGCGATGTTGCCCTGGCCCAAGCTCGAGGGTGGCCGCAGGGCGGCCCGTACCCCCGGTTCCTTCATCGTCTCGCGTGACGGCAACCCGCTCCTCTACGTCGAGAAGGGTGGCCGTGGGCTGCTCCGGCTCGATCCATCACTGGAGGGCCAGGACCTGGCCGATTGCCTGGCAGAGCTGGTCCGCTTGGCCAGCGAGAAGGTGATCCCGGCCCTCGGGATCGAGAGGTTCGACGGCGAGTCGGTCTTCGGTTCGGATTTCGAGCCGGTCCTTACCTCGGCCGGGTTCGCCCGCAGGCCCCGCAAGCTGGTCGCACCGTCCTGATGTCGATCCCGGGCATGAAGAGAGGGGGCTGATCCGGTGGCCGAGGGCGACACCGTGATGAGGATGGCCCGCCGGATCGAGCGGGCCTTCGAGGGTCGTGAGGTCGTGTCGGCCGAGGCTCCCAATCCGCGCAATCCGATTCGCCCCGGGGTCGATCGGCTCGAGGGTCGGGGACTCGAGCAGGCCGAGACCCGCGGCAAGCACCTGATCCTCCACTTCGGGGAGGACCTTGCCCTCCATGCCCACATGGGCATGAACGGCGGCTGGTACGCCTACGGACCGGGCCAGCGATGGAAGCGACCCCGTCGCTCCGCCTGGCTCGTCCTCGACCTGGGCGGGGTCGAGGTGGTCGAGTTCGGCGGGACGATGATGCGGCTGGTCCGCCCGGTCGAGCTCGGCCGCGACCCCCGACTCGCCCGACTCGGCCCCGACATCCTCGACGGACCGGCAGCGGTCGAGCGGGCCGCAGAAAACCTGGTGGCCGCCCCCAGCCTGGAGTTGGGCGAAGCGCTCCTCAATCAACGCCTGGTCGCCGGGATCGGCAACATCTTCAAGAGCGAGTCCTGCTTCGAGGCAGGCCTCGACCCATGGAGGCAGATCAGTGCCCTCGACCGGGATGACGTATCCCAGGTGCTCGAGGTGGCTGCAAGACAGATGGAACGGGGGGTCGAAACCGGCCGGCGCCCGGGCCGGATCTACCGCAGGGTCGGCCAGCCCTGCATCCGGTGTGGTCAGCGGGTGCTCTCCCGCGGCCAGGGGCCGGAGAGCCGGACCACCTACTGGTGTCCCGGTTGCCAGAGGTAGTCCTCTCCCCTGCCCCAGCGGTCGTGCGGGATACTTCGACCATGTCTGGGAAGGGGAGAGAGGGAGAGGGAGTAGCCGCGCTGATCGGCTCGGTCCCGCTCTTCTCCGACCTCGAGCCGGCCGAGATGGAGCGGATCGCCGACGTAGCCGTCCCCAGGTCCTTCCCGGCCGGCAGCATGGTCTTTCGCGAAGGCGACCACTCCGATGCCTGCTACGTGGTCCGCTCCGGCCTCTTCCGGGTCACTCGCGAGTACCCCGACGGCCGGGCGATCACCCTCGCAACGCTCGCCCCTGGGGACTTCTTCGGTGAGCTTGCGATGCTCGACGGCGAGGTCCGCTCGGCCAGCGTCGAGTCGGTCGAGGATGGCGAGTTGCTCGCCCTTCCAGCGACCGACATGCTCTCGCTGCTCGAGCGAAACCCCGAGATCACGGTCAAGGTCGCGACCGCGCTCACCCGTCGCCTTCGCCAGGCGAACGAACGGATCTCCCGCCAGTCATTCCAGACCGTCCCCTCCAGGGTTGCCGGTGTCCTCGCCCAGCTCGCTGCCGAGGAGATCGGCGAGGGCGCAGAGCGCGAGGTGACGATCCGGATGAAACAGGCCGACCTGGCCCAGCTGGCCGGGACCTCCCGCGAGAGCGTCAGCCGTTTCCTTGCAGACCTGGAGCGGGCCGGGATCGTCGAAGGAGGCCGCGGCCGGGTGACCATCCTCGACCCGCCCAGGCTCAAGGACTACATTTTCTGAACCGATGCCCGACGGTCTCTACGCACTCAACTTCTACTCGCCGTTCTTTGCCGACCAGCTGAGGCGCGGCCGGAAGACGGCGACGATCCGTCTCGGCGACAAGCGCGACAAGTACGAACGGAGCCAGGTCGTCTGGGTCACGGTCGGCTCCCGCCACTCCCGCCGGGAGAAGATCTTCTCGGCGGTGATCGACGAGGTCTCGGTCAAGCGGCTCTCCGAGCTCTCCCCCCGGGACATCGAACGCGATAACCCCGAGTTCCGCCGGGTCGACGAGACCAGGGCCTTCCTCGAGCAGATCTACGACCGGCCGATCGAACCGGACGCAGTCGTCTCGGTGATCCACTTCTCCCAGATCGTCGAACCCGGGATCGGTGGGGGATTCGGCTCCGTTCCCTCGCCCAACTGAGCCTCCGAACCAGCCCCGGAACCGAGAAGCCAGTTGGAGGGGCCGACTGCTGTATGAAGAAGGGGTATTCGAACGGGCTCCTACGGTCTCGTCCGCGTTAGGGCACGACGCCCGGGCCCGGTTTGGCAAGCAAATCCGCCCGAAAGGGGGCTACATGGAAGAAGAAAGGCTCACAGGCTGGACCGCGTTCGCAGGAGTAGTGATGCTGGTGATCGGCATCCTCGATGCGATCTACGGACTGGCTGCCCTGCTCAATGACCAGGTCATCACCACGGCCGGGAACGGCTCGGGGGTGATCATCTGGAACTTCACCACCTGGGGCTGGATCCACCTGATAATCGGGATAATCCTGGTCTTGACGGCATTCGGGCTGTTCTCGGCTGCCGGCTGGGCAAGGGTCGTCGCGATCATCATCTGCGTGATCGGCGCGGTCGCCCAGGTCGGGTTGATCACCGTCTTCCCGCTCTGGTCGCTGATCCTGATCCTGCTCTACATCGCGGTCATCTACAACCTGACCGCGAAGGGGATGACTACGACTGCCATGTAGTCATCCAGGGCCCTCGACAAAGGGCTCCGTCCAAGATGTTCTGGCCTGGCGGCCCCGTCCGGAGTTCCCGGGCGGGGCCGCCGGTCGTTCAGGCCCCATCTGCAGCCGAATCCCCCCACCCGGTCGATCGGGACCGTATGCAGACCTGATACGGGGAGACTTAGATCTTCGCTGAAAAGCCTTGAAAAACAGCCCAAAACCTGTATTGTTGGTCGTTCTTGGCACTCCAACATCTCGAGTGCCAAACCCTGAAAACTGAAGAAACGCCGCTCCGGCGGGGCCGCCCAGGGCGAGCTCGACCGGTGGGGGCGACGGTCAGAAGCGATGGTCGACCGGCAGGCCGATAACCCGGCAGGCGAACGGGCCAGGACAGATCGAAGAAACCAGAAAAGGCATCGGAGGTAGGAACGTATGAAGCTGAAGCCCCTAGGGGACAGGCTGATAGTCAGGCCGGTAGAGGAAGAGGAGACCACTGCGAGTGGGATCGTCCTTCCCGAGACGGCAAAGGAAAAGCCGCAGAAGGGATCGGTCGTCGCAGTTGGCGACGGAGCGATCGCTGAGGACGGGACCCGTCGTCCGCTCGACGTGAGCGAAGGTGAC
>CAITDZ010000232.1 GCA_903891285.1 uncultured Solirubrobacterales bacterium | reverse complement strand
GAGCCGGCAGCCATCCATCCGGGGACCAACCCCTCTGGCGCGGGTCCTCGCAGCCGGGGGCGCACTCACCCTCGTCGTCCCCTCCTCGGTGAGTACATCCCCCGTCTACCTCACGCGCACGGGGATCTACGGGTATGGGGATGAAGACCGAACCACCGATGTGTTCATGGCAGGGGGGTCGGGTCTCAGCAACCGGTGTCGGTCCGGGTCCCGTCGGGACAGATCGTCTGACGGAAAATCGGGCTGGGCGAGCCGTATTTGAAGCCGCGGGCACCGGTCAGGTTGGCCTCGGTCAGGTCCGCCGACTTCCAGCTCGCGTCGGCCAGCTCGGCACGAAGGAGCCGGGCCTTGGTCAGATCGCTCATGTAGAAGCTGGCCTCGCGGGCATCGGCCTCGGTCAGGTCTGCATTCCTGAATACGGCTTTGTAGGGATTCGACTTCGGCAGCTTCGCATCGGTCAGGTCAGCCTCGGTCAGGTCAGCCTCGACCAGGGTTGCCCTGGTCAGGTCGGCCTCAGTCAGGTCGGTCCCGATCAACTTCCCGTGCATGAAGTCGGCCCCCTGCATCGAGGCCCCTCGCAGGCTCGACTCGGACAGTTTGACGTAGTCAGCCCTGGCCTTGACCAGGATGGCTCCGTCCATCTTCAGGCCGGAGAGGTCGACGGTCCGAAGGTAGGCCGTCGTGAAATCGGTCCGGGTCAGGTCGGCATTGGTGAACGTGGCCTTCTCGATTCCCGTGCGAGCCACCTTGGAGAACTCCGCCTTGGTGAAGTCTGCATCCGTGAGGTCGGACCCGGAGAGATCGGCCTTGATCAGGTTTGCGTTCGTGAACCTCGCGCTGGCCCCACTCGCGCCCGAAAGGTCGGCTCCGTAAAGCATCGCCCCCTCGAAGTCGGCGTTGGTCAGTGTCGCATCGGTCAGGATCGAGTTGGTCAAGACGGCACCGGTCAGGAGGGCATCCGTGAGATCCACCCCGGACAGGTCGACACCGATCAGGTCCTTCGAGCGGAGGTCTGCTCCCTGGCAGTCGGGGTAGCAGGCGGGCCGTTCCCCCGCCGAGGCAGGCGCTCCATCTGAAGCGGTCGTCGTCTCGCCGTCATCATTCCCGCCACAGCCGGCGAGGAGCAGGCCCAACACAAGGAGAAGGGCGACGGTTGTCTTTGGAATGGTTTGGGTGGGCATCGCTGTTCCCCTATCTGGGCCAGGGTTGGCCTGAGTCAACACCCCGTGCTCGTGATCGTGCCGTCGGGGCACTCCGTGTCCTTGAAGATGGCCCCGGTGAAGTTGGCATCGCCGGCGGTATTCGCCCTGAACAGATTGGCCCGGGTCAGGTCGGCTTTGGTGAAGTCCGTGACGGGGATGGACGCGCCCTGCATCTGGGCCTCGGTGAGGTCGGCACCCCTGAAGCGTCCGAACATCAGGTCGGTTCCCCTGAAGATCGTCTTCCGGAGAGTCGCCTCGTTGAAGACCGTGTTCACCAGTCGAGCCGAACGGAGATCGGCCCGGGAAAGATCAGCGTTGGTGAAATCGGCTCTCGGCATCACCGCCCTCCAGAAGTCGGTCTCGATCATGGTCGCGTTTACAAGCGTCGCGTCGGCGACATTGGCATCAGTGAGGTTCGCCTTCGTGAAGTCAGCCCCGGAGAAATCGACCCTCGTCAGGTCCTGGTTGACCAGATTCCTGCCCCTGAGGTCTATCCCGCGACAGTTGGGCCTGCACTCGGGCCAGGTTGCCGCCGAGGCCGGCCCGCCATCCGAGGAAGTCCCGGCCTTTCCACCACCGTCTTGGCCACAAGCGGCGAGGAGCAGGCTCGACATTGCGACGGCGACAACTGCGGCCAGGGTCGGGCGCCTAGCAGGCATCAGTCTCCCTTTCGGGGCCGTTGCTGGACGTATTCCCAGTCGCACTCGCGGTCTCGGACCGAACCGTCAGGACAGATCGTTTGCTCCCAGATCGCTCCGCCGAATTCGGTGAACTTGGAGACCTTGGCTCCCGTGAGATCCGCCCTTGTCAGGTTCGCGTTGCCCAGCTCCGCGCCCCTCAGGTCGACTCCCTCGAGGACGGCGTCGGTAAGGTCGGCCGAAATCAAGGAACTCCAGACCAGGGATGAGTTCGACAGATCCGCGGAGGTGAGATCGGCATCGACGAACTGGTTGAAGGGGGTCAGCTTGGCCTTGGGAAGACTCGCCTCGACCAGGTTCGCGCCGTTGAGCTTGACCCTCTTCAGCGATGCGCCGCTCAGATCCGCGCGAGCGAGGTCCGCCCCCTTCATCTCGGTCATTTCGATCGTCGTCCCGACCATTCGGGCGTCGCTTAAATCGGAGTCGTTCAGGAAGACGATCGTGATCAAGCTGTTCGAGAGGTCGGTGGGCCGCCCACCCTCGTCCCTTCCCAGCTGGGAACCGTTCATGAAGATGGCGTTGAGCCTCTCTTTCGACAGGTCCTTGCCTCGCAGGTCCACGCCGTTGCACTGCTTGATGATCTCCTTCGATTGGCGGCACTCGGGCCAGGTTGCCGCGGAGGCGGGGCCGCCTTCGCCACCCGCCTCGGTTCCCTGATCACCAGCCCCGCAAGCAGCGAGCACGAGGGCAGCCATTACCATGGTCCCTCCGAGCAGAATTCCCCAAGACTTGCCTCGAAACACCGCACTGAAACTATCAGCCGAAGGCCGGGACTGCGAGGGCTGAAAGGTGGATCAGGCGGGGACGGATTCGTCCGACTCTTCCTTCACCTGGAAGGAGGAACCGCAGCCACAGGCGGCAACCACGTTCGGGTTGTTGACCTGGAACCCGGCCCCGGTCAAGCCCTCTACGTAGTCGACCTCGGACCCGAAGACGAACTGCATGCTGACCTTGTCGACAACGACCGCGACTCCCTGCTCTTCGAAGACGTGGTCGTCGTCCTTTCGCTCGTCAAATGCGAGCGCGTACTGGAAGCCGGAGCAGCCCCCTCCACGTACCGCGACCCGAAGAGCCTGGCCGGCCGAATCGGGATCCTCGCCCAGCAGCTCACGGATCTTCTCCGCGGCCTTGTCGGTCAGCGAGATTGCCGATTCCGGGATTTCAGTCGAAGCTTCCACGGAAAAAAGGTTACCGGGTCCCGAACTCGCGCCCGACGTATTCGAGGATCCTGCGCGAGTCGTGCACGACCTGATCGCCGTCGACCAGAACCGGTACGGCCGACTGCCCCGTCAGCTCGACGATCTCCGGGCGGTGACGCCGGGCGAAGGCCACTCGACGGGTTTCGTAGGTGACCCCGGCCCGTTTCAGCCGCCTGGCGACCCGGCCGCACGGGCAGATCAGGTCTGTCGGGGCCTGGCACCTGAACAGGAAGACCGTCGGCCTTTCCCTGTTCCCGGCTTCCGGGGCCTCCTTCACCAGGTCAACTTCGGACATCGCCTGATCGTAAACCCCGGCCGCCGGTCGACCACCTTCTGATACAACCGCCCAATGGGCAATGGAGAAAGTGGGTCGGAGATCGGCCTGGTCACCGACTCGACCGCGTCGCTGACCGCAGAGGACCGGGAACGGCTCGACGTCGAAGTCATCAACCTCTACACGATCGTCGACGAAAACCAACAGCGCGAGGACGAGATTGAGGACCTTGGCCAGTTCTACCGCGAGGTGATCGAGAGTCCCACCCCCTCGAAGACCTCCCAGCCCTCGATCGGCGACTTCATCGAGGTCTACGGACCCCTGCTCGACCAGGGCAAGGAGATCATCTCGGTCCACCTCTCGGCCGCGATCTCGGGAACCTTTGAGGCGGCACGCCAGGCAGCCGACCAACTGGAGGCCGAGGGGCGTGGTGGCGAGCGGATCCACCTCGTCGATTCCAGGGCGACTGCCGGAGCCCTCGCGCTCACGGTACTCGCGACCTCGAATGCACTCCGCGAGGGCCTCGGGGCACAGGGCGCAATCGAGCGGGCGGAAGCCGTGGCGGAAACCCAGCAGAACTGGATCCTGGTCGAGACCCTCGACTACCTCCAGAAGGGCGGTCGGATCGGTGGGGCCCAGGCCTGGATCGGCGGGGCGCTGAAGATCAAGCCGATCATCACCCTCGACGAGACCGTATACCCGGTCGAAAGGGTCCGGACGATGAGTAAAGGCATCCAGCGAATCAAGGACATCGCGACCGAAAAGGCCGCGGAAGGTACTGAATACGTCTGGTTGGCCCAGCACATCCAGGCTCCGGAACGAATGGAGGAGCTAGCCGACTACTGCAGGGAAGTCTTCGGGACCGAGGGCATCTTCATAAACGAAATGTCGACCATCCTCGGCATCCATGGCGGCCCCGGCCTGCTCGCGCTCGGGGTCGCCCCGGCCGAG
>CAITDZ010000231.1 GCA_903891285.1 uncultured Solirubrobacterales bacterium | reverse complement strand
TCTCCCTCGGATACTTCCGCACCTTCCTCGACCTCGACCTTGAAGATCGAGCCCTGCAGGGGGGAGGGCAGGTCGGCCGAGGACGAGCCGCCACCGCCACCGGATCGCTCCTTGCGCTTCGGCGGTGCACCGGCACCATTCGCGGGGCCCGCCGCAGCCACCACCGGACCACTCGCTTCGCCGATCACGGTGACGTCGAACCGGCGGCCCGAGACCTCGACCGTGTAGTCGCGGCTGACCTTCTCCTGGCCGTCTTCGGAGTCGCCCGCGGGCTCCTCGGGTGGCGGAGCGGTCGTCTTCAGCCACTCCTTGTCCTCAGTCAGGTCGCGGCAGGTCTCGCCCCTCCGCCACTGCTCGGTCGAGAGCAGAGCCTTGTGGAAGGGGATCAGGGTGGAGAGACCTCCGACCCTGTACTCGTGGAGGGCCCTCAACATCCGGTCGGTCGCCTTCTCCCGGTCGGTGTCCCAGACGATCAGCTTGGCAACCATCGGGTCGTACATCGGGGTCACCTCGGAGCCCGCCTCCACCCCGGAGTCGACCCTGACCCCCGGACCGGCCGGCTCCTCGTAGAAGGTGATCGCCCCCGGGGCCGGGGCGAAGTTCGCCTCGGCCTTCTCGGCATTGATCCTGCATTCGATCGCGTGGCCCTTCAGCTCGACGTCCTCCTGGGAGATCGAGAGCGGCTCGCCCGCAGCTATCCGGATCTGCTCGCGGACGATGTCGAACCCGGTGACCATCTCGGTCACGCAGTGCTCGACCTGGACTCGGGTATTCATCTCGAGGAAGAAGTATTCGTCGCCGACCTGCATGCCCTCGATCGTGCCGGCCGAGTAGTACCCGACGGCCTTGGCGGCGTCGGTTGCGATCTTCCCGATCCGCTCCCGCATCTCTTCGTCGACGTGGGGACCGGGCGCCTCCTCGATCAGCTTCTGGTGACGGCGCTGTACCGAACAGTCCCGCTCGCCCAGGTAGACCACGTTGCCCTGGGTGTCGGCAAGGACCTGGACCTCGACGTGGCGCGGGTCCTCGAGGTAGCGCTCGATGTAGACCCGGTCGTCGGAGAAGAACTTCTCGCCTTCCCGCGCCGCACCCTCGAAGGCATCCTCGAGGTCATCCGGGGTCATCGCCACCCGGAATCCCTTTCCGCCACCGCCGCCGACCGCCTTGCAGGCGACCGGGTAGCCGGCCTCCTCGGCCTGGGCGCGGGCTTCGGCTACATCCTTCGCAGGTTCGGTTGCCCCGGGCACGATCGGCACCCCGGCAGCGGCCATCAGGTCGCGGGCGCCGGTCTTCGAGCCCATCGCCTCGATCGCCGAGGCCGGCGGCCCGATGAAGGTGATCCCGGCCTCGTCACAGGCTCGGGCGAAGTCGGCGTTCTCGGCCAGGAACCCATAGCCCGGGTGGATCGCCTGGGCGCCGCTCTCCTTCGCCGCCCCGATGATCTTCTCGATAGAGAGGTAGCTCTCGGCCGGCACCGCCGGACCGATCAGATAGGCCTCGTCGCACTCACGGACGTGGGGTGCATCGCGATCGGCCTCCGAGTAGACGGCGACCGAGGTGATGCCCATCTCGCGGAGCGCCCTCGCGACCCGTATCGCGATCTCGCCGCGGTTTGCGATCAGAACCTTCTCGAACACGGCCGCGATTCTATTCCGGGAGCCCCCTCTCCCGCACCCCGCCGTGGCCCTATCCTCGGTTGATGCCGGACCGGGCGGGAGAGATCACGAGGCAGGTGGAGGCAGAGTCCGATCCGGCCTTCGCCCGGGAGCTTTCCCGCTTCTTCCAGACAGGCCCCGGGGACTACGGGGAGGGTGACTGCTTCCTGGGAGTGAGGGCGGGGCAGCTCGAGGCGATCGCCAGGCACCATCGCGAAGTCGACCTCGCCACGGTGGCCGATCTTCTGGCGAGTCCCTTCCACGAGGTCAGGATGGTCGCGCTCCGCATCCTCAGGGACCGGTACCGCTCGGCCCGCTCCGATCGGGAACGGATGGAGGCTTACCGCTTCTACGAGGAGCACGGCGATCGGGTCAACAGCTGGGACCTGGTCGACATCTCGGCTCCCTGGATCATTGGTGGTGAAGTCCTGGCCGGCAGGAGGATGGGAGTGGTCAGGCGCCAGGCCCGTGCCCGTGACCTCTGGACCCGTCGCCGGGCCGTGGTGGCAACACTGGGGCCGGTCCGCCAGGGCGTCCTGGAACCGGCGCTCGAGGTCGGTCAGCTGGTGGTCGAAGACCACGACGACCTGATCCAGAAGGCACTCGGCTGGGTCCTGCGCGAGGTGGGGAAGCGGGATCGTGCGACCCTCGACCGTTTCCTCGCCCGTCACGGCGCCAGGATGGGGAGGACGGCGGTCCGCTACGCGATCGAACTCCATCCTGAGCCGGAACGTCGCCGCCTGTTGGAGGCGACCAGGGACCCGGTCTGACCGGTCCCGGCTACATCGGGCGGAGCCGAGCCTTCAGGTACCGACCGGTTCGGGTATCCGCGCAAGCAGGTATTCCCAGCCCATCTGGGTCACCTCCCTGATCCTCTGTACGTCCTCTGGCGAGCTCTCCGCTGCGTCGTCGATCACCAGGCGAACCGCACTCTGGACGGCCCTCGTGATCGGTAGCCAGTAGGAGTGGGCGTCCCCGCCGTAGCGGTATGCGAAGCCAGTAGCCATGTACCTGGCGCCGGTTTCCCAGGCCATCGTCGAGACCGCCCGGACGGCGGGGACAGACTGCATGATCGTCACGACCGCCCGGTGGTGACCGCTCTGGATCACGTCGATCGCCAGCATCTCGACGGTCGTCTCGAGCCACTCCCTCATGTCGCCGCTTTCTCCGAGCTCGATCGTCCGTTCCGCGAGGGCGACCGTCCTGAAGGACTGATCCCTCAGGGCCACGGCGAGGAGCAGTGAATCGATGTCGTCGAAGTACTGGTAGACCGTTGCGATGTTCACCCCGACCTCCCGGGCGACCGCCCTCGTGCCGACCTCGCGGATTCCCTCACGAATGACCACATTGAGTGCCGCATCGAGCATCAGGTTGACGGTCGCCCAGCCCTTCTCCGTGGTCGGTCGTTTCCGCAAGACCGGATCGAGGACGAGTTCGGGGACGAGTTCCGACTCGGCAAAGATCTCGTGGACGGCGACCCTGAAGGCGTCGGCCTCCGCCTCGGAGCGCTCGACCACTACGTCCGGGTCGGCAGGTGAACGGCCCGGGCGGGGCGCGGTCGGTTCCTGTGCCCAGATGCCGACCACCTGGCCGATCGGAGGCACTGGTTCGGGGGTGTTGGGAGCCTTCGACATGAAAGAGGATCTAATCAAATGTTTGGTACTGTCAGAGCAGTTCAGGATTCCCCTGATTCCTGAACCCGTCGGACGGGTGCCCAAGGCGATTGGGCTTCCGTCCTCCCGAGAAGGGGCTCGGGTCTCCCCCAAGGGCCCGGGCCCCACTCGGGGAACCCTTGATCGGCACCGCCCCGCCCGGGTGCCATATCCTCGCCCGGTGATCGAGCTCCAGAGCCACTCGACCGTCTCGGACGGCCAGCTGCCGCCGGCAGGGGTGGTCGAAGAGGCAGCCAAGGCCGGAGTGTCGGTCCTCGCCTTGACCGACCACGACGCGGTCGCCGGGGTTCCCGAGGCGATCGAGGCCGGTGACCGGCTGGGGGTGGAGGTAGTCCCGGCGATCGAGATGTCGGCCGCCAACGAGATGGTCGACGACCTCCACGTCTGTGGCTATTGGGTCGATCCAGATGTGATCGAACCGGCCTGCCAGAGGGCCCAGGAGGGCCGGCGCGAGCGGGCCGCCCGGATCATCGAGAACCTCCAGGGACTCGGTTTCGACGACACCATCGAGGATGCGATCAGGGAGGCGGGCG
>CAITDZ010000230.1 GCA_903891285.1 uncultured Solirubrobacterales bacterium | reverse complement strand
GGAGGTTGGGGGTCGAGATGTAGGAGACCCCGGCCGCGCGTGCAAACCCCTCGAGAAGGGCGTCCGGCTCCTCGACGTGCTCGATGGTCTGGAGGAAGACGATCGCGTCGCACGGCCCCTCGAACGCCTCGACCAGTCCCCGCCTGAAACCGACCCGGGCAGTCGAGTACTTGGCCTCGGCGTGGGCGAAGGCCTCCGGGTTGGCGTCCACCCCGACCACCGAGCGGGCAGTCCTCCCAAGCACCTCGGAGCCGTATCCCTCCCCACAGGCCAGATCGGCAACGTCAAGGCCCGAGACCCTCCTGGCAATCCACTCGTAGACGACCAGGTGTCGCCGGTACCAGTAGTTCTCCTCGGGGAGGTCCGGGAGGGTCCTCTCCCCGGTCAGCTCGAGCGGTGGCACCCCCTCCGGCTGGTCTCTCTGGACGTACGCGTCGGACAACCAGGCGATTGTTCCCTATCTTTTCCCGCCATGCCCGCATCCCCCACCGACTCCCCCGAGAAGATCAAGGACGCGAACACGCGCTACCACGATGCCGCGGCAGATTCCTACGACTCGAAGTGGGGCATCGACTTCGGGCCGATCGGCCAGCACCAGGTTCGCTCGAAGGTCGCCAAGGCGCTGGGGCGCGATCCGGCGGGCTCCCTGGGGGATTCGCTGGAGATCGGGGCCGGGACCGGATACTTCTCGCTCAACCTGGCGCAGCAGGGACTGCTCGACCGGGTCACCGTGACCGACATCTCGCCAGGGATGCTCGAGACGCTCGCGACGTCGGCGGAAGAGCTCGGGATCGAGGTCGAGACGGTGGTCTGTGAGGCAGAGGAGCTTCCCTTCGAGGACGAATCATTCGACCTCGTCCTTGGCCATGCAGTGCTCCACCACATCCCCGACCTCGACCGCGCCTTCTCCGAGTTTCATCGAGTCCTGAGGCCCGGGGGTCTGATCATCTTCTGCGGCGAGCCCTCCCGTTACGGGGATCGCCTCGCCGCCCTTCCCAAGGCCCTCGGTACGGCAGCCGCGCCGGTGTGGCGCTTGATGATCGGGGCATCTGCTCTGGAGGAGCCCATCGGGAACGGGGCCGACTGCTCCTATGACCACGAGTTGGAATCCGAGGTCGACGTCCACGCCTTCGCCCCGTCCGATCTGAGGGGCCTTCCCGGTGGGGCGGGCTTCACGGAGGTCCGGGTCTCGGGTGAAGAGGCCGTCGCGAACTTCTGGGGCTGGGGAATGCGCTCGCTCGAGGCGACCGCCGAGCCGGAAACCGTGCCCCTGGGCTGGCGCAGGTTCGCCTTCAGGGGCTACGTGACCTTCCAGAAGCTCGACTCCACGGTGCTCGAGCCGCGCCTTCCGCCGGAGCTCCTCTACAACCTCCTGCTAACGGCGAAGAAGCCCGGCTGAACACCGGCCTCGAACTCAGACCAGGGCAACCGCACCACCCCGACGGGGATCCGCGCCCCCGGCGAGGCTGCCCGAGCCGGGATCCCGTGTAACCGCCTGGACCCCGCCGAAGAAGAGATTCAGCCGGTCCCACCGGAAGACCTCCTCACCTTCCCGCTCGAGCCTTCGGAGGGCGTCGGGATCGACACCCGGCTCGGCCTGGACGAGATTCCCCTCGACGTGGACCCTGGGTGCATCCACGGCTTCCTGGGGGTCCATCCCCCTGGCCACGAGATTGACCACGCTCTGGACCACGGCGGAGCGGATCCGGTTGGATCCGGCACTGCCCAACCCGGCGACGACCTCCCGTCCCTCGAGGATCAAGGTCGGTGACATCATCGACCCGATCCTCTCCCCCGGACGGTGACGATGGAAGCCGAGTGGATTGAGGTCCTCCTCCCCGAGCATGTTGTTCAGATGGATTCCAGTTCCCGGGACGATCATCCCCGACCCGGTCCCGTTCGAACAGGTGACGGAAGCACAGAGGCCGTCGCCGTCCATCGCGACCAGGTGCGTGGTCGAGCCGAGCCTGTCGGTCGCCTCGATCCCGGCCGCGACCGAGCCCTCGGAGAGCAACTCCGCCGCGAATCCCGGCTCACCGAGGCGCTCCGCGAAATCGCCGATCCTGACCAGGTTGGCCGCGTCGAGCGCCCGCACCTCCTCGACGACACCCGAGCCGCCCAGCTTCTCGAGAATCGCCAATGAATAGGTGATCAGGATTCCTCCGGCCGAGGGGGGCGGGTTGGTCAGTACCTCGCAACCGAGGAAGCCCGTGCCGACCGGTGACCGCTCGATCGTCTCGTAGGCGGCCATATCGGCGGCCGAGAGGGTCCCGCCCCGACCGACCACGTAATCCTCTATCGCTGCCGCCGTTTCACCGGAATGGATCGAGGCTGCGCCCTCTTCGGCGAATCGCTCGAGGGCATCGGCGAGGTCCGGATACCGGAAAAGGTCCCCCTCACCGAGGTACCTGCCGTCGGGCGCGTAGATCTCACGGGCCGATTCGGTCGAGGTGTAGATCGGCTCGAGGATCTTGAGGACGTATGCCTGCTGGCGGTTGAGTGGCGATCCTTCACGTGCGAACCGAACTGCTGGACCGATCAGGTCTCCCAGTCCGACCGAACCGAAACTCTCGAGGGCGGACTCGAGACCGGCGGCGGTGCCAGGAACTCCGCAGGACGCCGCCCCGGCGTTGAATACCTGGGAAGTCTTCTCGTCGAAGTGGACCGGGACCGGAACCAGCTCATCCGTCCGCTGGTGCCCACCCGAGCCCGGCGCTGCGACGAAGAAGTCGAGCACGGTCGGCTCGACCCCCGGACCCCCGACGATCATGAACCCCCCGGCGCCGAACCCGGTAAGCGCACTCTCCAGGGAGAAGGAGGCGAGGACCGCGGCCACTGCTGCATCGACCGCGTTTCCGCCCTCCCTCAGGATCCCTGCGCCGGTTTCGGCGGTCAGGGGATGGCCGGCAGCGACGACGCCCCGGGAGCTCGACACGGCCTAGGCCAGGAACTCGGGGATCTCGCCGTCGTCCGGTCCGCGACGGGAGCGATCCTCACCCGGATCCCTCGGCCGACTGGTCGAAGGCGCCCGGGTGCCGGCCCCGCGTGAGTCGAACCGGGTGGCGACGACCGTTATCCAGAGCTCGTCGCCAAGTTGATCGTCCACGTTCGCGCCGAAGATGATGTTGGCGTCGGGATGGGCGGCATCGCCGACCGCGCGGGCGGCTTCCGAAACCTCGACCAGCGAGAGGTCCGGCCCACCGGTGATCGACATCAGGACCGACCTCGCTCCGTCCATCGGGGTCTCGAGCAGGGGTGAGGAGATCGCCCTCTCGACCGCGACCATCGCCCGCTCCGATCCGGTACCCATTCCGATCCCGAGGAGCGCCCGGCCGGCGTCGGACATCACCGACCGGACGTCGGCGAAGTCGAGGTTGATGATCGAGGGAAGGGTGACCAGGTCGGAAATCCCCTGGACGCCCTGGCGAAGGATGTCGTCTGCGACCTGGAAGGCATCGGTCATCGGCGTTGCCTGGTCGAGGACCTCGAGCAGGCGGTCGTTCGGGATGACGATCAGCGTGTCGACCTCGCCGGCGAGGGCCTCGATCCCCTTCTCGGCAGCCTTGGCGCGCTTGTTCCCTTCGAAGCTGAACGGACGGGTGACGATCCCGACGGTCAGGGCGCCTACGTCCCTCGCCAAACGGGCAATGACCGGTGCTGCCCCTGTCCCAGTACCGCCGCCGGCTCCGGCCGCGATGAAGACCATGTCGGCGCCCTTGAGGCTGCGCTTGATCCGATCCTGCTCCTCGAAAGCGGCCCGGAAACCGAGCGACGGATCGGCCCCGGCACCGAGACCCCGGGTCTCCTCGCCACCGATGTGCATCGTCTCGTCGGCCAGACAGAGCTGGAGGGACTGGAGGTCGGTGTTCACCGCCATGAACTCGATTCCCGAAACCCCGGCGTCGATCATCCGGTTGACGGCGTTGACTCCTGCCCCACCGACCCCAATCACCTTGATCACGGGGCTATGGGGGACCGCGCTTCCACGGCCCTCGCCTCGGCCCTGCCGCCCGGTGGCCGCCGAGCCACCGGGGCGCTCGGAGAAGATCTTCTTCAGGCGGTCCTGAGGGTCCGCCGCCTGCTCGGACTCGAAAGACTCACCGTTCGAGGCGTCGGCCTCCTCGAAGCTCGACGGGAGCGGACGCTCGGCCCCCTCCATCGGGTCCTGGCGGCCGAACCGGCCGGCGACATCGGGATCCGGGACGGCAGGTGCTTCCGGTGCCGCTGGAGCCTCGGGTTCATCCTCGCCGCCTTGCGAGCCCCCGCCGGTTGATCGGAAGAGGTCCGCCAGCGGACCCTCCCTCATGCTCGCCCGTTTACGCCTTGCCATTCTTGAGGATCTCTTCGGCCAAGTTCCGGTAGTACGACGCCGCTCTACTCTCCGGGTCGTATTTCAGGACACTAGCGCCTCGTACCGGCGCCTCCGCGAACTTGACCGCCTTGCGGATCCTCGATTTGAAGACCAGGTCACCGAAGTTCTCCTCGAGGAGGGCAACGGCTTCCTTTGCGTGGACGGTGCGGGAGTCGAACATCGTCGGCAGGATGCCGGCAATCTGGACGTTCGGGTTGAGGTTCTCCTGGATCATCCCGAGCGTGTTCTGGAGCTGGGCCAACCCTCGCATCGAGAGGTACTCGCACTGGACCGGGACGATCACCTTGTTCGATGCGGTCAGCGCGTTGATCGTCAGCAGACCGAGGCTCGGGGGGGTGTCGATGCAGATGTAGTCGTATTCGGGCCTGACCTCGGCGAGCGCCCGCTCGAGGGAGCGCTCACGGCCGATCTTCGTGCTCATCGCTATCTCTGCTCCTGCCAGGTCGAGTGATGCGACGGCGATGTCGATCTCGCGCTCGGCGATCACATCGGTGATCGGGACATCATCGACCAGGACGTCGTACATGCTCTTCTCGACCTTGTCGGGGTCGATCCCCTGGCTCATCGTCAGGTTGCCCTGAGGGTCGAGATCGACGCAGAGGACCTTGTTGCCCAGCTCGGAGAGGGCGACCGCGAGGTTGAGGGTCGAGGTCGTCTTCGCGACACCGCCCTTCTGGTTGGCGAAGCTGATCACGTCGGCCAGGTCGGTGTCGGGGACCTCCGGCTTCTCGCTGTCGGCGACGGCTTCACCCTTGCCCTTGACCGGGCCCAGCAGGTCCTTCGCCTTGAGGCGGATCTCCGACTCCTCTGAGGCACCTTCCTCTTCGACCCGGGCCAGCTCTTCCTCGACCGACTCGGTATCGGCAGGCTCGACCGGGGTGGCCTGCTCGGCCACCGGCTCGTCGCCCCCGGTCTCTTCGACCTCCTCGACCGCGACTGCGGCCTCCTCGGGCTCTGGGGCAGCCTCTGGGGCGGCCTGCGGGTCGGGTCGGTCTTTCTTGCGGCTAAGGATTCCCATTTGGGGCGTTATTCGGAGGGTTTCCCCCTTTTCCTCCCCCGGGACGGCCGGTTTCGCAACCGACCTTTTCCGGTTGAATGGTCAGATGCTCGACTTCCTCGACAAGAGGGTCCTGTTCGTGATGGGAAAAGGCGGCGTCGGCAAGTCGACCGTCGCCACCGCCCTTGGCATCAGGGCAACGCTCGAAGGCAAGCGGACGATCATCTGCGAGGTCTCGGCCTCCGAGAACACCTCCCGCCTGTTTCGTCAGGAGGAGGTCGGTTACCGCGAGGTCGAGCTGGCCAACGACCTCTGGGCGATCTCGATCGATCCCGACGACTCGATGCGTGAATACGTGCTGCTCCAGCTCAAGGTCAAGGCGATGCGCGACCTGCTGTTCAGGAGCAGGATGTTCACCTACCTGGCCGAGGCAACTCCCGGGCTGAACGAGTTGGTGACGATCGGCAAGGTCTGGGAGCTGGCCCAGCTCGACCGCAAGGTTCGGCACGGCCGCAAGTACGACCTGGTGATCGTCGACGCACCGGCGACTGGGCACGGGATCACCTTTCTGAGAACGCCCAGGACCTTTGCCCGAATCGCCAAGGTCGGCCCGATGTACAACCAGGCCAACGAGCTCGACCGGATGGTCACCGACCACGAGACGACAGGCGCCGTGATCGTCAGCCTGCCGGAGGAGATGCCGGTCAACGAGACTGCATCGCTCGAGCACGAGCTGGTCAACGACATCGGTGTCTCGGTCGACCGGATCCTGGTCAATGCCGTCTACCCGGACCGGTTCGGGGAGGATGAGCTGCCGGCGATCGAGGCAGTCGCCGGGTCGTCGGAAGTCCTCCCCCGGGCAGCCGGAAGGGCCGGCCTGTCCGAGATCAGGCGGGCGGTCGCGCAGCGGGAACAGATCTCCCGCCTGGAGGGAATGGTCTCGACCCCGATATCGCTTCTGCCATTCGTCTTCGATCCGGAGCTGAGCCTCGCATCGGCCCGGATGCTGGGCGAGGAGATCGCCTGATGGCCGCGATCGACCAGGTGCTCGAGAACCGCTCGGTCTGCATCTGCGCCGGCTCCGGCGGGGTGGGAAAGACGACTACGGCTGCGGCCGTCGCCCTCGGCATGGCGGTCGAGGGCTTGAAGGTCTGCGTGCTGACCATCGACCCGGCCAAGCGGCTCGCCGACTCGCTCGGGATGGAGGAGCTCGGAAATGAAGCGACGAGAGTCGATCCGGAACTCCTGAGGGCGAACGGGATCGAGTGTAGGGGCGAGCTCTGGGCGATGATGCTCGACGCCAAACAGACCTTCGACCAGCTCGTGGCCCGCCACGCCGAGGACGCCGAAGCGAGGGAGAGGGTGCTCGGCAACAGCATCTACCAGCAGATCTCGAGCGCCCTGGCCGGGTCGCAGGAGTACATGGCAATGGAGAAGCTGTTCGAACTCCACACCGAGGGGAGGTTCGACCTGCTGGTCCTCGACACCCCGCCGAGCCGGAACGCACTCGACTTCCTCGACGCACCGGAGCGGCTCACCCAGTTCATCGAGGGTCGCTCGCTGCAGCTCTTCATCAAGCCGACCGGGCTGGCAGCACGGGTGGCAGGGCGTGGGGCCGGAGTCGTGCTGGCACTTCTGAAACGGATCCTCGGCTTCGACCTGTTGGCCGACCTCTCGGAGTTCTTCACCGCCTTCAGCGGAATGATCGAGGGGTTCCAGGACCGTGCCCACCGGGTCAACGCGCTCTTGAGAGACGACCAGACCACCTTTCTGATCGTCTGCGGCCCCCAGGCCGAGCCGATCGAGGAGTCGGTCTTCTTCCATTCGAAGCTGGTCGAGGCCGGAATGAATTTCGGGGCCGCGGTCGTAAACCGGGTCCGCTACCGACTGGTCGACGGCGAGGTCGATCCGAAGCAGGTCGAGGCAGAGGTCGATGCCGAGCTGGACGAGCACGACCTCTCCAGCCGCCTGGCACTCAACTTGGCCGAATACGAGCTACTCGCCGATCGGGACGCGGAAAACGTCGAGAAACTGCGGGAAAGACTCGGTGGCGCACCCCTGATCCGCGTTCCGTACCTCGACACAGACGTCCATGACCTGACCGGACTGGCCGAGATCGATCGCTATCTGTTCGCCGACGAGGCGACCAGGGAGTCGCTCGCTACCTGAGCCCTCAGGCGCCGCGACGGTGCGGGTACTCGAGCTCGGAGACGTCCCAGTCGGCCGCCTCCGGGCGGGGGAAGAACTCGTTCCCGGTATGCCCCGGAACTGGCTCGATACCGCCTGCATGTGACTCCCGGCGACGTCGGCCGAGTTCACCGGGTGAAGGCCACTCCATCGTGATCCCCCTGCGGGCCTCGTCGAGCCAGTCGGGATCGCCCTCCCCGGAATCGCCGATCGTTCCGCTGGCGGCGGTGACGGTTATCTCACCGGGCTCGGGGGCCGGTTCGAGCAGATCCCCCTCTCCGTCGGGGACCTCCCGGACGATTCCGAGCGCCCTCTCGATCTCGGGCATCTCGATCACCCCGGTGTCCTCCTCCGAGCCCTCGAAGCCTTGGTCGGACGGGTCGGCCTGCACATCGAACCCGGTCGCCGGTGGCCCCTCGAAGGCCGGCGGTTCCGGGATTCCGGCAAATCCGGTCGGGGGCCTCAAGACGTGGATCTCCGCTCCACCCGGCTCGACCGGGCGTGAGGGGATGCCGTCCCACTCCTCCTCGGCGCCGATCTGGCCGATGCTTCCCTCTCCGCTCTCCAGCCCGTTCGAGATCAGGATTTCCTCGGCGGCGGCGTTCAGGTCGTCGCCGACCTCGCCTGTGACAGCGGCACTCAGGACCGACCGGAGCGAGTCCTCCACCCAGGCTGCCAGATAGCTCGCCGATTCGCCCTCGACGCTGGTGATCATCTCCCCCTTCATCAGAGCGACCTCGAGATCGGAGGCGGCCTCCATCCGGCGGCGGCAGTTCTCGTCCTCGGTCACTCCCTCGACCAGGGCGGCTGCCCGGACAGCCATCGAGCTGCCGGTGATCGACTCACCGGCCATCAGGGACCGGAAGGCGAGCAAGTGGTCGCTCAGGCCGTCGAGGGAGCGAGGCCGCTCCAGCCCGGCCTCGAAACGGGCGAGGGCAAAATCCGTCCCGGGGACGCGCACCGCGCCGTTGCCGAGCCTGGTGATGATCCGGTCGACCCGATCGACGTCGGATTCGAGCATCAGCCAGGTCCCGTTCCGGGTCGGGATTGATCCTGTCTCGAGCCGTCGCCAGGCACCCTCGCCCACCGGGGCGTGGGCGTACGGGGAGAGCGCGACGCTCCCCTCCTTGGCAAGTCGCAGCGCGGTCACCAGCTGCCGGAAACGGGAAAGTGCCTCACGTGGCGCGTCGTGGCCCGAAGTCATCGGGACCGTCGCAAGGCACGCCGGCTGCCAGGCATCCCGCCCCGTTCCTTCGCTCGAGATCGCCTCGATCGGGGCCTCGACCGAGTCCGACCTGAGGATCCGAACGCCGTTCGAGAACTCGACGTCGTCGAGGGTCATCTCGAATCCCGCCAGAGGCACCAGGAGGAGGTCCGACTCCCGGATGTCGCGTGACTCGACATCGAGCGTCTCGAGGGCCTTGTCCAGGCGCGAGAGGTCGAGGGAAAAGCCCGAAGCTCCCTCCCAGAGCTCGGTGACGAAGGTCTTGAGCATCTCCTCGGCCCGGACTCCGGGATCCGAGGGAACGGGCAGGCTCCGCCGCTCCAGGAAAGGGGCGGCGACCCCGGCGGCCGCGATCGCTCCCTTGGCCGGGCCGTACGACGGCAGATCGGCCACCTGGCCGAAACGGGCCTCCACGTAGGAGCTGGTCAGCGGAACGTAGCGGTAGAAGTGGGAGTCTTCGCCCTCGTTCTCTGCGACGTCGAAGGGGATCTCGTCTCCCGAGGCGACCAGCGTGCTGAAACGGGTAGCGGCCTCGGCGGCCAGTCGCTTCAGCGATTCTTCGAGGACGTGATCGCGCACGGCCCCCGGTTTCCCCCGCCGGAACCGGCCTCCTCCGGTTGCACGCTCGCTTGCAGAAAGGGCAGCCGGGCTAGCCGGCCAGCCACCGGTCGCCGTAGGCCCGCATCTGCTCGATCAGGGGAACCAGGTCGCGGCCCTTGTCAGTGAGGGAATAGGTGACCCGCGGGGGCACGTCGGGGAAGGTGGTGCGCTCGACGATCCCTTCCCCTTCGAGGGTCCGAAGCCTGAGCGAGAGGGTCCGGGGACTGATCCCGGTCAACGAACGCTCGAGTTCACAAAAGCGCCTGCTGTCCTCCGCCAGGTCACGGATCACCAGCAGAGTCCACTTGCCGCTGACCACGTCGGCTGTCCGGCAGACGGGACATTGGTCGAGCGAGGTCGCGGGGGCGAATTCCGTCTCGGTACTCATCGGGACCCACACTTTACAAAGTGCAGCAGCGTGGCTTCACTTACTGAAGCAACTGGCCGAAAAGCCCCGTCCAGGCGAAGAAGGCGATCCCCGGAACGGCGAGGAACGGAGCGAGCGGCAAGGTCCTGCCGGTCAGTCCGGTCCGCTCACGTGCGGCGCTAAGGAGACCGAAACCGGTCGCGAGCCCGAGGCCGGGGATCAGGGGCAACCAGACCGCCGGCCCGGCAGCGAGCGCCATCACCCCGATCAGCTTGACGTCCCCCATTCCGAAGGAGCCGGGCCGAAGGATCGAGAGGGCCCCTAGCGGCAGGCAGATGAGGGCAAGCGTCAACAGCCCCGGAAGGAATCCTCCCTCCAGGTTCCCTGAGAGAAGTTCGAGCAGGCCGATGGCTCCGGCTGCCGGGAGGGTCAGGAGGTCGGGGATCAGTCGATGCCTCAGGTCGGTGATCGACCCGATCCCCAGGGCCAGACAGACGACGATCGCCTCGAGCGGGGCCACGCCCGGAGCCTGGTCCGTGCCTGATCACGGGTCGTTGACTGAGCTCCCGGTAGGGGGACGAAACGGGAACAGGGGACCTGACCCGGGGTCAGGTGGCTTCGCGAAGCTTCTGGGCTTCGTTCAGGCTCTGCAGCTTCTTCAGCGACTGGTTCTCGATCTGCCGAATCCGCTCGCGGGTCACGTTGAAGGTCCGGCCTACCTCGTCGAGGGTCCGGGGGTGCTCCCCACCGAGCCCGTAGCGGAGCTCGAGCACCCGGCGCTCGCGGTAGGAGAGGCTCTCGAGGGACTCCTTGAGCGCCTCCTTGGTCAAGAGGTCGACAGCCCGATCGAACGGTGACTCGGCCTTCTCGTCAGCGATGAACTGGCCGAACTCCGATTCCTCCTCGTCGCCGACCGGCTTCTCCAGGGAAACCGGGGACTGGGCCGAACGCTTGATCGACTCGACCTCCTCGGGATCGATCCCGGTGACCTCGGCGATCTCGTCGGGGGTCGGCTCCCGGCCGAGTTCGGTGACCAGCTTCCGCTCGGCCCTGCCGATCTTGTTCAGCTTTTCGACGACGTGGACTGGGATCCGGATCGTCCTGGCCTTGTCGGCGAGGGCACGGGCGATCGCCTGGCGAATCCACCAGGTCGCGTAGGTCGAGAACTTGAAGCCCTTGCGGTAGTCGAACGTCTCGGCCGCACGGACCAGTCCGAGGGTCCCCTCCTGGATCAGGTCGAGGAACGGGAGGCCCTGGTTCCGGTAGTTCTTGGCAATCGACACCACCAGGCGGAGGTTCGACTCGACCATCTTCTGCTTCGCGTCGAGGTCGCCCTTCTCGATCCGCTTCGCCAGGTCGACCTCTTCCTGGGCGGTCAGAAGACGAACCTTGCCGATGTCCTTTAGGAAGAGCTGGAGCGAGTCGGTCGTCATGTCCGGCTTGAGGTCCAGCGCCTCCTTCTTCCGGCGTCGTCCCTTCCGGCCGTCCGAGCGCTCGGCATCCGCGGCCGAACCGACTCCGGGCTCCGCATCCTCGACCAGCTCGATTCCCTGCTTCTCGAGGTGGCCGTAGAGATCTTCGATGTCAGACTCATCGAGCTCGACCTCGGCAACTGCCGTCGATACGTCGCCGAAGGTGAGCACGCCGAGCTGCTGACCCCTGTTGACCAGGGTCTTCACTTCCTCGAGTTCCTGAAGCTCTGCTACCAGCATTTCGTCCTAATCAAAGTCGTTGGTCGATCCAATTTCTTGCACCGCACCCCTGCGAATGGCCCTTTGCGGTCCCCGGTCGGGTTCGGACCCCTGCCGGGACGTCCGTCTTCACCTCGCGCCGAACTCTTCCTTTCGACGCATGAAAACCCGCATCATTGAGCGTGTAACGAGGGGATTGACTGCCAAACAAGGATAACCGCTTCACTTAGTAAAGTCAAAACGATGCCGGCCGTCGCCCAACCCCTCGGCTAGCCAATTGGCCTGCCCGGAACGTGACATCGAAGAGGAGCTCCCCACTGGGGCCGGACCCCGGACCTGGGTGCGGGCCTTCTGGTTTCGGGCCTACCACGAGAACGTCACCGGGCTCTCGGCGATGGTCGCCTACAACCTCCTGCTGGCAGTATTCCCCTTTTCACTGCTGGTCCTGTTCATCTTCAGTCAGGTGCTGCGGGTCGAGGGGATCGAGAGCAGCGTCTATCAGGATCTGAGGCTTCTCTTCCCACAGGCCAGCGAGGACACGCTTCGGGACGTCCTCTCCACATTGAGGTCGAACTCCGCGGCGATCGGGGTCCTCGCGCTCGCCGCCTCGATCTGGATCGGGGCTTCGTTCTGGGGGGCGATGGACACCGCCTTCTGCCGGATCTACCACGTCAAGTGCCGGGGCTGGTGGGAACAGAAGCGCTTCTCGCTGAGCATGCTCCTGGTCGTCATCGCCTTCATCCTGGCCTCGGTCGTCCTGCCCGCAGTGGAGGGTGCGATCCTCGGCTCGGCGGAGAACCTCCCGTTCGGCCTGAACGAAGTCCAGGCGTTCGACGACGTGGCACTCCTCGCGCTGACCCTGCTGCTCAACTTCGCCGTCTGTTCGCTGATCTTCTGGCTCGTGCCTAAGGGGCACATGCCGTGGCGGGCGGTCTGGCCGGGCGCCCTCTTCACGACCGCGGTGTCGGGATTGGCGAACTGGATCTTCCCCCTCTACCTCGACAACATCTCGACCCTGAACCTTTTCGGCAGCACCGCTGCATTCGTCCTGATCGCCCTGGTCTGGTTCTACATCGTCTCGCTCACCCTGCTCGCGGGAGCGGTGATCAACTCGATACGCCACGAGTACGGGGATACGGGAGCGATCCCCTTCGCACCCGAGGAACCCGAGGCGGTGGCTTCCCTGCCGACCGCGGAGCCCTACCGCTCCCTGGTCATCGGGGGCAACGGCCATAACGGCACGAACGGCAACGGCAGTGAGGCGGCTTCCGGGGGCCTGGAAGGCGATCCGGTCGAAGTGGTCCGTTCCGAACCCGAACGTTGACCGTCGAGGTCGAACTCGAACCGGACCCGATCCGGAGCGGAGTCGCGGCCCAGGGACCGGTCGAGTGTGCCCAGACGGCGGTGGTCACCGTCGACGACGCGCTGTTCGAAAGGATCTGGGCCCCCTCGACCCTCGAGCTCCTGGCCCGGTCCTACTGGCGATTCCTCCGACGCCGTTCACTTGGGGCGATCAAGGTCTCCTACGGCCCGGACTCGCGGGAAGTCCACCTGATTACCGAACGGATCACCCTGCTCCGCTTCCATGCTCCCCGCTTCACCACCGGCGATGACTTCGGTGAAGTCGAATGGCCGATCGCACGGGGCCTCCTTGTCGCCTCCGAGGGCCGGGAGCAGGGCTACCTGAAGATGCGGGTCAGCCACGGCGAGGACGCCCATGGCGATGGCACCGAGAGCTTCACGGTGACCTCGGAAGTGGCCAACTTCTACCCGTGGATCAGGGGAACGGGATGGTTCGCCCGACTCGGGGCGTGGCTCTATTCACAGACCCAGTTCCGGATCCACGTCTGGATCACCCGGGGCTTCCTCAAGTCGCTTTCCGACCTGCCGGCCGAGGTCTTGCGACGGGGCGAGGACCCGTCCTCGGAACCGGAGGACGCCTAGAGGTAGTCGCGCTCGAGTTCGGCCACGGCCGAGCCCATCGCATCGTGCATCGGGGCAGGCTCGATCCCGAAGAGCTCCATCCCGGAGCGATCCTGGACCACGGTCTCGGTGGTCAGCCCCTCGACCAGGGGTCGGGCGACGCCGGTGTCTACCGGGGTCACCAGTCCGATCCAGAGGGATGAGAGCCTGGGTGAGAGGACCGGGACCCTGATCATCACCGGGCGCCGCCTGCCCATCGCATCGGCCATTTCTTCCATCATGCCGCCGTAGCTGGTCAGGTCCGGGCCGCCGATCTCGATCTCCCGCCCGGTCCAGGGACCGGTCTTGGCAGCAGCCACCAGGTAGGCGACCACGTCATCGATTGCGATCGGCTGGGTCAGCGTCGTGGTCCACTTGGGGGTGACCATCGCCGGCAGGCGACGGACCAGGTAGTAGATGGTCTGGAAGGACTCGCTGCCCCCACCGAGGACGACCGCCGCCCGGAAGTAGGTGACCGGGACCGGTCCCGAGGCGAGGATCTCGGCGGTCTCGTGCCGCGACTGGAGGTGGCGCGACTCACCGGCACCGAGACCTCCGAGGTAGACGATCTGGGTCAGTCCGGCCCGGCCCGCTTCATCGGCGAAATTGCGGGCACCTTCGCGATCGGCCGCCGCGAAATCCCCTTCATTACCCCGGCCCATCGAGTGGACCAGGTAGTAGGCGGTGGAGACCCCGTCGAGGGTCCCCTCGAGCGAACCCGGGTCGAGGACGTCACCCCGGACAACCTCGCAACCGGCCTCCTCCAAGTCCCGGGCGGCCTCCGGCCGACGGACCAGGCACCGAACCTCGTACCCGGCCTCGAGCAGGGCGAGGGCGAGCTTCCGACCTATGTAGCCGGTGGCCCCGGCAACCAGGACCCGGTCAGCCGAACCTTCCACCGGTTACCTCCCTGAGTTTCGCCCGGTCGTGCCGGGCCTCGATCTTCCTGACCGTTCCTGACCTCGAACGCATGACCAGCGACTCGGTCGTCAGGTCCCCCCCGTCGAGTCGCCTGACCCCGTCGAGCATGTCGCCATCGGTGACCCCGGTCGCTGCGAAGAAGACGTCGTCGCCCCCGACCAGGTCGTCGGTTGTCAGGGTCCGGTCGAGGTCGTAGCCCGCCTCGAGGGCGGCCGAGCGCTCGCCCTCGTCACGCGGCCAGAGACGCCCGATCAATTCACCGCCGAGGCACTTGATCGCCGAAGCAGCAAGCACGCCTTCGGGCGTTCCACCGATGCCCCACAGCAGGTCGACGCCGGTGTTCTCGCTGACCGCGAGGAGCGCCGCCTGGACGTCCCCGTCGGTGATGAACCGGACGGAGGCTCCGGCAGCCCGAACCTCAGCGACCGTCTCCTCGTGGCGTGGCCGGTCGAGGATCATCAGGGTCACTTCCTCCGGGGTACCTCCCTTTCGTTCGGCGATCGAAGCGATCACCTCGCCGAGCGGACGCTCAAGGCTGATCAGGTCTGCGAACTCGGGCGGGGCCGCCATCTTCTCCATGTAGACGCATGGGCCGGGATCGAACATCGTGCCCCGCTCGGAGAGGGCGATGACCGCAAGGGCTCCACCGAATCCGCGGGCGGTCAAGGTCGTTCCTTCGAGGGGGTCCACCGCGATGTCGACCACAGGCGGGCTGCCGTCGCCGATCGCCTCGCCGTTGTAGAGCATCGGTGCCTCGTCCTTCTCGCCCTCGCCGATCACCACCGTGCCATCCATCGGCACCGTGTCGAGCAGGAGGCGCATCGCGTCGACGGCGGCTCCGTCGGCCGCCTCCTTGTCGCCACGGCCGATCCACCGCGAGGCCGCGAGGGCCGCCGACTCGGTGACCCTGACCAGTTCGAGGGCCAGGTTCCGATCCGGCTTGTTTCCGGACCTCACGTCTTGGGAGATGACCGACATCTCGTCCTTGAGGCTATACCGCCGAAGTCCCCACGGTGCCGGGGGGTGGGCTGCTGGGCGGGCGCTGTACTCTGGCCCGGTGACCGAGCCGAGGTGGGGACTGACACTGCCGCTTCCCGGAGTTCCCCTCTCGGGGATGAGGGAGTTCGTGGAACGGGCCGAAGCGGCCGGTTACACCGACCTCTGGTCGGGGGAGACGGGAGGCCCGGACGGGTTCACACCGCTCGCCCTGAGTGCGGCATGGACCGAGAAGATCCGGCTCGGCACCGGGATCGTCGGGGTCTTCCAGAGGGGGCCGGCCCTGCTCGCCCAGCAGGCGGCCGCCCTGACCGACGCATCGGACGGGCGCTTCGTCCTCGGGATCGGCGCCTCCTCTGACCGGATGGTCGCCGGCTGGAACGAGATCCCCTACGAGAAGCCGCTGACCAGGGTCGACAGCACCCTCGACTTCCTTCGGGTGGCACTGTCGGGCGAGAGGACCCGGACCGGTTTCAAGCTGGAGACTGCCCCCGCCCATCCGACGCCGATCGTGCTGGCCGCGCTCCGGGGAAGGATGCTCTCGCTCGCGGTCGAGAAGGCCGACGGGGCCTTCACCAACTTCCTGCCGCTCGGAGGGCTACCGAAGGTGGCCGAATCTGTCGCCGGGGCCGGCCCCGACTTCGAACTCCTCTGCCGCTTCTTCTGCCTCCCGGGAACCCGCGACGAGGTGGAGCCCCTGGCCAGGTTCATGTTCTCCTCCTACGTGACCGTTCCGGTCTACGCCGAGTTCTTCAGGTGGCTGGGCTACGGCGACGAGATCGCCCCGATGGTCGCCGCATGGGAGGAAGGCGACCGGCAGAAGGCCGCGACCGAGGCGCCATGGGATTTGATCGAGCAGACCTTCATGGTCGGTCCCTGGGAGTCGATCCGGGAGCGACTCGACCTCTACGTCGAGGGTGGGATAACCCTGCCGGTGGTCACCCCGATCGTCACCCCGGACCGGATGGCCGAGGCGATCGACGCCCTGGCCCCCGCCTGAGGCCCACCTAGCCCGTTCCGCCGGCCTCGGGATCGGTCCAGACCCGTTTCCGCCACGGAGGTGCGATCGGGTCGAACCGGGCCGGTCGGGCCAGGGGGCCGGTCACGGCCCTCTCCAGCGGGATCAGCCGGATCCGATCCCGACCGACCGTCACGGGGTGGGACGAGGGGTCCGCCGAGGCCGCCCCTGCGTGGCTGCCTCCGGCTACGTACCACCGTCCGGTCCACCTGCCCCACCCTCCCCTTTGCCGGATCCCGAGCGTTTCCAGCGCACGCTCTGCGCCCCGGAGCCCGGCATCGGAGGGCCAGTTGAGGGCCGAACGACCGTAGACGTAGCCGGCGTGGGAGGAGGCTCGCTGCGAAACGGTCCCGTCCGGTTCGATCCGAACCTGAAGGGTCTCCCAGTCATGGCGATGGTGGCCTCGAGCGGCAAGGAACGGCACCCCCCGGAAGGTCGAGCTCTCGGGAAAGTAGGCCCAGTACTGGAGGTAGAGGTTTCCGGAGGCCTCTCCACCACAGGCCACGCCTCCGGAGCCGGCGCCCCCGGCGCGACAGTCGATGACCCGGGTGAACAGGGTCGCCGGCTCCCCGGCAACGCTTCCGGACCGATCGAGGCCGGAGCCCTCCGCACAGGCCGAGCCCCGGCAGGTCCGAAAGTCGACCGGCATCCCCAGGACCCCGTCCTCCAGGCGAAGCTCCGGGGCATGGGACCGAAGCGTTCGACCCACCTCCCCGCCATAAGTCGTCGCCAGGCCGGGGCGCTCCGGGCAGCCGCCCGACAGGGACGCCGCGCAGAGGAGTGACCGGTAGACCGAGTGGGCGAAGCCGGGAGCCGAGGGACCCGCGACCACGAACATCGCCCCCAGTGCGGCTGCCAGTGCGAGCGCCAGGCCGATCCACTCCGGGGACGCCTGGCCCGAACACCCCTCCGCCCACCGGCCGTTCCGCCCCGGGTTCGCACTTGGTGCAGTTCGGGGTCCCACCGGGCGATCTTCCGGCCTCGGGACTCAACTGGGAGTCCCAGCGTGAAAAACGGGTTCACCCGAATTTCAGGTAACCGTGACGTCTACCCTGCACTCGATGAACGATCCGACCAAACCGGCGGAAGCTGGCGGCGGGGGGCTCGACTTCAAACGGATAGTCGTCGGGATCCTGGTCGTCCTCTTCGTGGTGATCGTCCTGCTGAACTGGCAGGACGTAAAGCTGAAGCTGATCTTCTTCGACCTGACGCTGCCGATGATCGTCTGGCTCGTGGTGGCCGCCCTGATCGGGGCCCTCGCAGCCACTGTGATCCCGGCGGTCCGCCGCCGCTAGAGCCCGGGACTTCGGCTCAGAGGTCGCCTAACTCGGCGACGATGTCCGAAACCGTCTGCTTTGCGTCCCCGAAGACCATCGCGGTCTTCGGGTGGTAGAAGAGGTCGTTATCGATACCGGCGAAGCCCGGGCTCATCGAACGCTTGAGGACGAGCACCTGCTGGGCCTCGTCCACCTCGATGATCGGCATTCCGTAGATCGGACTCGACTCGTCGGTCTTGGCGGCGGGATTGGTCACGTCGTTGGCCCCGATCACCACGCAGACATCGGTCTGGGGCAGCTCCGGATTGATCTCCTCCATCTCCTTCAGCTGTTCGTAGGGGACGTCGGCCTCGGCCAGCAGGACGTTCATATGGCCGGGCATCCGCCCCGCGACCGGGTGAATGGCGTAGTTGACGTTGACCCCCTTCGCCTCCAGGGCATCGGCCATCTCCTTGACCGCATGCTGGGCCTGGGCCACTGCAAGCCCGTAGCCGGGCACTACCACCACCGAGTCGGCGTAAGCGAGCTGGATCGCCGCATCCTGGGCGTTCATCGACCGGTAGGGCCTGTCCTCGCCCCCGCCCCCCGCGCTCTCGGGAGGGGAGCCGAACCCGGCGAAGAGGATGTTCCCGACGGAGCGGTTCATCGCGGTCGCCATCTCCAGCGTGAGGATCGTCCCCGAGGACCCGACCAGGGTCCCGGCGACGATCAGCGCCGTGTTGTTCAGGGCGATGCCGGCAGCCGCAGCCGAAAGCCCGGTGAAGGCGTTGAGCAGGGAGATCACGACCGGCATGTCGGCGCCACCGATCGGCAGGACCACCAGCGTTCCGAGGAGGGCGGCGGCGACCAGCATCACGATGAAGATCGTCTCGTTGAGGGTGCCGTTGTCGGCGGCCGCACCGAGGTAGACGCAACCGACGATCAGCCCCCCGAGTAACAGGGCGTTGACTACCTGCTGCCCCGGGACCTTCAGGGGCTGGCTCGGGATCAGCTCCTGGAGCTTCCCGAAGGCGACGTTCGAGCCCCAGAAGGAGATCGAGCCGACCACCATCGCCAGCAGGGTCGGGACCATCTCGTCCGCGGGCACGGCGAAGCCCTCGACGATCCAGTGGCGGTACTCGGCCCAGGCGATCAGGGCTATCGCCCCTCCCCCCAGGCCGTTGTAGAGAGCGACCATCTGGGGCATCTCGGTCATCTGGACCCGGCGTGAGGCGACCACGCCGATCACCGTGCCAACCACCAGTCCGCCGATGATGATCCCCCAGTTGCCGATCCCCTGGAGGGCCAGGGTAGTTGCGACTGCGATCGCCATCCCGACTGCCGCGATCCCGTTGCCCCGACGAGCGGTGGTCGGATGGGTCCCCAGCCTGATCCCGTAGATGAACAGGGAGAAACTGAGGATGTAGAGAAGTCCGACGGGGGCCGAATCCGGTGCCAGGGCGGCGAAGGCAGGGGCGCTCATCCCGACTCCTCCCCATCCGGAGATTCCTCTTCCTTCGGCTTCTTCTTCCTCCCGCCGAACATCTCGAGCATCCGGTCGGTGACCATGAACCCGCCAACGATGTTGATCGTCCCGAAGACGATT
>CAITDZ010000229.1 GCA_903891285.1 uncultured Solirubrobacterales bacterium | reverse complement strand
TCCCTTGTCCTGCTCCTCGACGATGACGGCCGGCTCAGCCAACCCGAATCCTCCCTCTCCAGTCCCTTAGGCGGCGAGCATATAGCGGTCTGGCGGGAAGTGGGGAGGCCCCGTGCCGGAAGGGACCATCGTTCACATCCGGCAACAACTTAACCGTGGGAATCTTCGATGATCCTTGAGTGATTCGCGTCGGAATCAACGGATTCGGGCGGATCGGGCGCCTTGCGGCGCGGGTTGCTGCCGAGTCCGACTCGGTAGAACTCGTCCACGTAAACGACCCGGGGGCCGACGCCCATGCCGCCGCCCACCTGTTCGAGTTCGACTCGGTCCATGGTCGATGGCCCGGGGCGGTCGGATCACCGTCACCGGACTCGATTTCGATTGATGGAGCCGAAATCGGGTATTCGTCGCTGGCCGACCCTGCGGACGTCGGGTGGGCAGGAAAGGGACTCGACCTTGTCCTGGAATGCTCGGGCCGATTCCGGAGCGTCGATCTGCTCGAACCCTTTCTCGGGGAAGGGATCGAGCGGGTAGTGGTTTCGGCCCCGGTGCATGATCCGGCTGCTCTGAACGTGGTGCTCGGGGTGAATGACGACCGGTTCGACCCAGCAGTACACCAGGTGGTGACTGCAGCTTCTTGCACGACCAACTGCCTCGCCCCTGTGGTCAAGGTGATCCAGGAGAAGCTGGGCATCGTGCACGGTTCGATAACCACGATCCACGATGCGACCAACACACAGGTGATCGTCGACGCACCTCAGAAGGATCTCAGGCGCGCTCGGGCGACCGGGCTATCCCTGATCCCGACCACGACCGGTTCGGCCACCGCGATTGGCTTGATCTTTCCCGAGCTGGCTGGCAAGCTGGACGGGCTCGCAGTCCGGGTTCCGCTGCTGAACGCTTCGCTCATCGACTGCGTCTTTGAGGTGGGCAGACCGACCGACAGGGACGAGGTGAATGACCTGCTCGAGCAGGCTGCTAACGGGAAGCTGGAGGGAATCCTCGGGTTCGAGGAGCGGCCCCTGGTCTCGGTCGACTTCAGGGGAGACCCGCGCTCAGGGGTAGTCGATGGACTCTCGACGATGGTCACCGGAGAGACCCAGGTGAAGATCCTTGCCTGGTACGACAACGAATGGGGTTACGCGAACCGGATGGTCGAACTTGCAGAGTTCGTGTCCGGAGGGGGCGCTTGAACGGCCACCCGGCAGACGATCCCGGGTCCCGACGGGAACTGAGGAATTACGGACTGGTAACGGCGGCCTACTGGGCTGACACGATCGCCGACGGGGCGATCCGGATACTCGTCCTCTTCTACTTCTATGAGCGCGGCTACTCCCCATTGGAGCTCGCCACCGTTTTCGCCTTCTACGAGGTGTTCGGAATACTTACGAACCTTTTTGGCGGGTATATCGCTGCCCGGTTCGGCCTGTTGAGCACGCTCGGAGCCGGGCTCTCGATCCAGACCGTCGCCCTGCTCATGCTCGGCCTGGCTCCCGAGGCCCTATTGGTCGTCGGCTGGGTGATGGCCGCCCAGGCGCTTTCAGCGATTGCCAAGGATCTGACAAAGATGAGCTCCAAGAGCGCGGTCAAGCTGGTGGTCCCAG
>CAITDZ010000228.1 GCA_903891285.1 uncultured Solirubrobacterales bacterium | reverse complement strand
TTGGGCACGGCGAGTCAGTCGGGAAAGGTCGCTAGGTCCGACAGCATGCACACTCTCCTAGCCTCCACAGTCCGCCATTCTCGAAACTGGTCTCTAACCACCCCGCATCGCAATGCGGGTTTGAATGGGCGCAACTGGGCTCGAACCAGTGACCTCCAGCGTGTCGAGCTGGCGCTCTACCAACTGAGCTATGCGCCCGGGGCGAGGCAGCCTAGCAACGGGCAGGGGGCGGTCGAGCCCGCCTTACCGTCCGCTGACCGAGAGATTCCCGATCACCCCGATCCGGAACCCGAGCCAGGGGTAGACGTGGTCGTAGAAGATGTTGTCCTCCGGCTGCAGGCCGACCGCAGAGGGCCACATCTGGTACGCCGGAGCGTTCGAGACCCCGCCGTGGAGTCGGCGCCAGGTTCGCTTCCCGGACACCCCGAACGGAGGCGCGGTCACCGTATCGGTCCACTCGACCGCGTTTCCGCCCTGGTCCAGGGTGCCCCAGGGGGAGCGGGTCAATGCCTGGCCCACGGTGCTCAGTCCGGCAACGTAGGCCTCGGCGTAAGCCTCAGGCCCCAGTCCGAACGGGTTCTGGGTCGAGCACGCGCCCGATACCTGGGCGTACGAGGGGCACCAGGTCGGGGCCGGCAGGCCACTCTGCCTGAACGTGGCGAGGGGCTGGACGGCCTGATTGACCACGTCACCGCTCGAGTAGGCGAGCGAGGTCGGGGTAGGTGCGGTCGCGCTGCCATCCCCGTAGACGCCGGCGTTGGTTGGGTACTTCCAGTAGGTCTGGGTGGCGGGGTCGTAGTAGGCAGCCTTGACCCATTCGTTCTGGCTCGGAACGACGAAGCCCCGCTTCTTCATCCGCTTGCTGGCCCGATCACCGAGGTCGTACATGCCCTTGCTCGATTCGGCGGAGAGGCGGACCCGATAGGTGGTCACCTGGAAGCCGGCCTCGGTCGAGGTGGACTTGTCCAGCAGGGTCCCGTTGGTCAGGGAATTGGCGAAGCGGGCCGCCGACGGGAAGTCGGCGAAGCCGTAGGGCTTGTCTGCCCAGACTTCGGAACCGATCAGGTAGTGCTCGCCCGCCTTTGCCCTGGCAACCCTCCTGACTTGTCCGTACTGGGGCCAGACGTTTGGCTTCTGGAACTGGCTGAACAGTTCGAACCGGTTCCTGCCCTTGGGATCGATCGTGTTGAGGAACTCGACCCACTGCCCGACGGTGACCTCGAGCTCACCGATCTGGAATCGATTGGGGACGCTGCCGATCGTCATGCAGTTCGAGGATCCGGAAGGCGCAGCCGAGCAGGACGGATAGACCGCGTCGGTGAAGGGAACGATGGAGACTGAGGGGTTACCGGGTGCCCCTACCGTTACCTGGTCGACCTCGACCACCCCTCGTTTGGCCGCCTGGACGCCTCCAGGTCCGACGAGGGCGATCAGGCCCAGGAGTGCAAGGGCGAGGAGAGACCGAACGAATCGCGAGGAGCGGCGGAGAACCATGGCGATCGACAGTACCAGCAGGACGGTCCGTTCCATCGGGAGGACCCTGCCTGGTCGGCTCCTGGTGGACAGGGTCCGACGAAACCACTAGTGTCGTTTCATCGAGGGGCGGTCAGACAGCGAGGGGAAGTCCGACAAGGGCGGGTCCATCGGGATGGGGCTGATGGTCCCGGCGACTTTTGTCGTCGCCTGGATCCTCTCGATCACCAACTCCGGGGCGCCCGGTGGGGTCTCCGGGGAAGCCTGGGACGTGAACGCGCTCCGGTGGATGTTCTTCTTCTCGGGGATCATCTTCCTGGTCTCCTCGGTCATGCATTCCGTACTGGCCAAGAAGACGGCCGCTTCGATCGGCTGGGTCACCAACGGGTTCCAGTACGAGATCGCGTTCGTCTCCCTCGGCCTCGGGCTCGCCTGCCTCTACGCCGGTAGTAACGGCAAGGAGGCCTGGATCGCCGCCTTCCTCCCGACCTTCACCTTCCTCTTCCTCGCCGGTGTCAACCACCTGATCGAGATCGTCCGAGACAAGAACTACGCGCCAAACAACACCCTGATCCTGATCTGGGACTTCGGCATGCCGATCTCCATGCTGGCACTGCTGATCTCCTCGGGCTCCTTCTAGCGCGCCCCACCAAGCCGCCCCGCCCGAAGGCGCCTACCGGAGTCGAACCGGTGTAAACGGCTTTGCAGGCCGCTGCGTAACCACTCCGCCAAGGCGCCTCGTGTCGAGGCAGCCTAGCCTAGGCCGAGACGGCGGCAGGTTCGGGTCTACCCGGGCGTCGAAGGTGCCGGAGGCTCAGGGGTCGATCAGGCCGGAGTTACCGGAGCGTCGAATCTGGCGGCCTCGCTACGGAGTTCTGCCGAGTACCGGCGGGTCCAATGCATCGCCAGGACCAATGCTCCTACGGGGATGGCCCAATTCCAGAGGAAGGTGTCGTAGCCGGAAGGGCCGAACTGGGTCAACAGCTGGCAGACGAGCTGGATCGTGAATGCACCGAACCAGAGCAGGGAGATCCGAACGCAGGCGCGCATGCCCCATTGGCGAAAGCCTTCCCGATCCTCGTCCCAGGCAGCCCCGAACTTTGGACTGAGCCGCGCGTACATCAGAGCGAACGGCCGACCGACGAGGATTCCACCAACCGTCATCACCATCACGGCGATGTCCGACATCAGGTTGGCGTTCTCCATCAGCCAGTTCTCGGCGCGATCATCGACCAGCCCGCAGATCAACATGCCGCCGAAGAGGATCAGGGCGGCCCAGTCGAGTTGGCCGGCCGGAATCCGGTTGACCAGCCAGTTGCCGCCGATCACCACGAGGGCCGTCAGGACGGCCAGCGAGGTCGCCAGCCAGAAACTGTCGGGCGAGGAGAAGAGCGAAATGATCACGTACGGTGCAAAGCCCGCGATCAGGGAGTTGAAGAGGCGTCCGACCACCCCCTTCGGCTGATTCGGGTTGCCGCCCGCCCCTTGGTCCCCTCGGTCCCCCATGGCCGGAGAATAGACCGAGCAGACCGGTGATGACAAGCGGCTGATGGGATTCGAACCCACGACCTTCTGCATGGCAAGCAGACGCTCTAGCCAACTGAGCTACAGCCGCACTGACCGGATTCTACCGGCTGCCCGGCATCCGGAGGCCGAACCACCGCCCGCCGAAGCGACCGGTCCCGTCAGCCCCGACCGGCGTCCCTGAGCGATTCGAGATCGAGCGGGTGGGTGAACATGATGAGAGAGCCGTCGGTCTCCCGGGGCCACTCCTCAGGCGGGCGGTCGAAGTAGAGCTCGACCCCATTGCCGTCGGGATCTTCCGTGTAGATGGCCTCGGAGACGCCGTGATCGGCGGCCCCGGTCAATGGCCAGCCGGCTCGCTCGAGCCGGAGGAGTGCGTCGCCGAGGGAGGCCCGGTCGGGATAGAGGACGGCGAGGTGGAAGAGGCCGGTCGTGCCGGGTGGCGGTGGGCCACCCCCCTGCGACTCCCAGGTGTTGAGGCCGATGTGGTGGTGGTACCCACCGGCCGAGATGAAGGCCGCCTGGGAGCCGTAGGTCGTCGTCAGCTCGAAACCGAGCACCCCGCAGAAGAAGTCCAGGGAGCGGGCGAGGTCGGCGACCTTCAGGTGGACATGCCCGATCCGCACTCGGGGGTCGATCGATCCGGGTCCCTGGTCGGCGGGATCCCCCATCAGGGGGCGGTACCCCCGGCATCGAGCGCCTGGTTGACCAGGGCGTCCGCCTCGGAGTTCTCCTCGCGGCGGACGTGTTCGATCGTCCATTCGTCGAACGGCTCGAGTGCGGAGAGAACCTCCGCGTGGAGGGGCTTGATCCCCGCGTTCTTCACCTTGTACTCGCCGCGAACCTGTTTGATCACGAGCTCGGAGTCACCGACCAGGTCGATCTCTGTCGCCCCGAGCTCCGCCGCCCGGTTGATTCCGGCCAGCAGGGCGCGGTATTCGGCGACGTTGTTGGTCGCCTCGCCGATCCGCTCGGAGAGGTCGGCGATCACCTCGTCGTCCTGACGGATGACGACTCCGATCGCTGCGGGACCCGGGTTCCCCCGGGCTCCTCCATCGACGTTGACCCTGAACCTCGGCACCGACCGAAGGTTATCCGCGCCGGTCCGCCCTCGAAGGCGGGTCAGGCCCGGGGATGGCTCTCGGCGTAGACGTCCCTGAGTCGGGCCGCATCTAGGTGGGTGTAGACCTGGGTGGTCGAGATGGAGGAATGTCCGAGCAGCTCCTGGATCGTCCTGAGGTCCGCCCCGCCTTCCAGCAGGTGGGTAGCGAAGGAATGTCGGAGGGTGTGCGGGGATATGCCGCCAGCCGAAGCGGCCTTGCGGACCCGCACTGCCAGGCGGCGGGAGACGTCTGACGTCGAAAGTCGACGACCGTTCTTCGAGATGAACAGGGCCCGCTCCTCGGGGTCGACCACGAGTCGCTGCCTGCCCCCCTCGATGTAGTGGTCGATCGCTTCCATCGCGGGATCGCCCACCGGAACGATCCGGTGCCGGGAACCCTTTCCGATCACCTTGACCCGA
>CAITDZ010000227.1 GCA_903891285.1 uncultured Solirubrobacterales bacterium | reverse complement strand
CGCCGGATCCAAGGTGACCACCCAGGGCTGGCGGAAGGCGAAGGCGATGCTCCAGCAGGAGAGCACACGCGAGCTCCGCAAGCGCTACCTGCTGACCTGTGTCCAGCGCAATCGAAACCTCCAGCTGAAGCTGAAGGCGCTCGGGGAGATCGGGACCCTCGAGGACGCCGAAGCGTTCGACGACGCGGTCGACATCGTCGGCACTTGGGGTCGGGAGGAACGCCGGGCCGGGACCAAGGCCCTGCTGAACTGCCTGGTCGACCGGAAGATCGGCAGGCGCGATCAGGCCCAGGCCTGGGTCTGGCGACTCGCCTCCTACACGCGCGAACTACACGAGGAATACGCGGTCCAGCGTTGGGGAGAGACCAAGCGCCTCCTCGGCCTCCTGGTCAACTCGTCCGGGAAGGCCCACGGCCGTAACGCCCGCAAGCTGGTCCAGGCGATCAAGAACCAGGACCGCCGCCTGCAGGTCTCGCTGCTGGCCGCTGCAGTCGCCCACACCCCCGAAGGCGAGGAGGTCCTGCGCGGTGCCCGGATGCGAACCTCGAGGAAGCCCTCGGCCGTCGCCCGCGAACTCCTCAAGAACTTCCCCAAGTCCGGCCGCCGCCGGAAGCGCCGCCGAAAGAAGAACGGCTCCAACGGGAAGGGGAGAGCTTCCCGGGCCAACGGCTCGGTCGACCCCAAGGACTCCGGCTCAGACGGTGCCGGACAAGGCGGAGTACCGGACGAAGGCCTCGAACGAGAGTCCGCGGAGGCCGAGTCCGAAGGAGTCTGAACGGTCCGGCCCCTCTCAGGCCGGGTCCAGGTGTACTTCGCCGGCGTGGAGGTTCTCCGTTCCGTCACCCGTAGTGACGGTCAGTCCACCGTCGGGGGCGATTCCGGAAGCGGTACCCGAACCACCGTCCCAGGTGACCTCCCTGCCCGCCAGGTAGTCGCGCCTGTTCAGCTCCGCGAGGACCGCCGGGTCGGGTTCGGCCAGCCAACGGGTGAGGGCCCGGTTGAGCGCATCGGTCGCCGACTCGAGCGTCGCCCCCGATCCGACCGAGGTCGCCCGGTCGCGGATTTCCGGTGGGAACTCGTCCTGCTCGATCGAGAGGTTGATCCCGATCCCGACCACGGCCCAGCCGTCCTGGGGCCTTCCCTCGACCAGGACCCCGGCGCACTTCCTACCATCGACCATCACGTCGTTCGGCCACTTGACCTCGGCCGCCCCGCCACCCAGTTCCTCGACCGCCTGACAGGCGGCAAGCCCCGCCCTGAGTGGGAAGAGACCGGGGACTTCGCCTCCCAACGGAACGATCGCCGACCAGGCGAGCGCCTTGCCCGCCGGAGTCGCCCAGGCCCTGCCCTGCCGGCCCCGTCCTTCGGTCTGCTCGGCACTGGTAACGACCGTACCGTGCGGAGCGCCCTGCCCGGCCAGCTCCCTCGCATGGGCATTGGTCGAGCCGATCGTCTCGAAGTGGTGGTGGGGGGAGCCGATCACGCCGGAAGGGATCCGATCTCCGCCAAGAGCGTCTCTCAGGCAGCGTCGCCCGGCCTGGGGAAGCGAAGGACGGATGCCCCGGGGCCGTCCGGCCCGGAAGCCAACTCACCGTCCAGCGTCTCGAATCGCCAGGAGGAGAACCGCTCGACCCCCTCGGCGACCCGCCGCTCCCACCTCCTTACCTCCAGCTCGTCGACCGCCGTCTGAGTGCCGGAAGCCGAGGCACCGGAAGGCGCATCGGCCGCGACCTCTGCCGCATCGGAGAACAGCCGGTCGAGCAGCGGTCCGGCGGAACCGGTGTCCCGAGCGACTCGATGGGCCCGCTCGACCCGGCCCTTCATCGGCACGTCATAGGGAGGAGGCCCACCGACCCCGGCCGCGATCCTGAACAGGTGGGAGGCGACGTACTCCTCCTCCAGCGCGTAGGCCGACCCGGCGAGGAGTGAAGTGCAGACGCCGCAACAGCTGGCCAGCTCAGCAAGGGCGGCCGCCTCCGCAGTCAGCCCGTCCTCGGCCACCAGGTAGAGCTCGGTCATCCGGTCGGTCGACAGGACCACTGCCTCGGAGGCGACTCCCTCCTCGATCATCCTGCTGGCAAGGCCCGGGGCCGAGGTCTCCGGCACTGAGAGGTCGGGCGAGGAACCGGTCGGGGCCGGTTCGTCCGTCACCCCGATCGCGAGCAGTTCAGCCAACTGTCTCCCGGTCTGCCTGGCGCCCCGGAGCCTCGGCGGCCCCTCCCTCGAGCTTCTCGTTCAGCTCGGCCAGCTCCCGCCCCAGCCGCTCCAGCTTCGCCCCGATGATCGCGATGTAGACGAGGACCAGGGCGAGAAAGAAGACGTAGGCCGCGGCGACGTAGCCGGTCGCGTCGTTCGGCACGGAGTCCAGCACCGGCTCAGACCTCCGCCTGTGGGGAAACTCGACGGGTACCAGGTGCAGGTGCAGACTCTTCGCCCAGCGAGCGCCTCAGGCGTGACATCTGCCCGTTGACCCGCTTGCCGACCAGCTCGAGCTTGACCAGGGTGACCCAGAGCAGGGCGATCCCGGCGAAGCAGACCAGGAAGGTCCACATCATCGACGGAGGCAGACCGCCCTCGGCCGTGGCGAACACCCTCGGGTGGATCACGCTCTCGGCCATCCTCACCGCGATGAAGTTGAGCGGCACGAAGACGCCTGCGGTGATCGCGAAGACCGAGGCGTAACGGGCTTGGCGGTCACGGTCCTCGATCGCGTACCGGAACGGGTAGTAGGTGCAGTAGAGGAGGAAGACGATCAGGAAACTGACCAGGGTCGGCTCCTCCCAGACCCACCACTTGCCCCAAGAGGCCTGGGCCCAGATCGCGCCGGTTACCAGGACGGCCACCCCGAAGACCACCGAGATGTGGATGAAGACGTAGGAGTTCAGGTCGTGGCGTGCATCGCCGGTACGGATGTGACGGTAGCCCTCGACCCCGGCCGCGATGAACCCGGCCAGGGCGACGATCGCCAGCGGCACGTGCAGGTAGAAGATCTTCTGCTTGAAGCCCTGGTCTGCATCCATCGGGGTCCAGAAGAAGACCAGGCCGAAACCGACCACCAGGAAGAGGACGGTCAGGACCGAGACCACCCGAAGCGAGCTCGGGCGTCCGGACTTGCTGGGCGTTTGCGGGGCGTCAGTCTTCAAGCAGGAACTCGAACACGGCGTAGCCGACAAGCAGGAAGACACCATCGTATAGAGCCGCGACCATCAGCCACTCACCAAACCGCTCATAGCCTGGTCCCTCCGGCCCGAACAGCGGGGCCGAGGCCCCGGTCACGGCGATCATCAGCGGGACGACCAGGGGCAGGAGGAGGAGCGGCACGATCAGGTCGCGCGCAGTCGAGTTGACTGCCATCGAGGAGACGACGGTCCCCAGCAGGGAGAAGCCGAGGTTCGCCAGGAGGAGGACTGCGACCAGTGGAAGGAGCGAGGAGAACTCCGGGAGGAAGAAGAGGGCAAAGATCGGGACGACGATCAGCTCCAGTACGACCAGGTAGACGAAGAGCGACGTCACCTTGGCGGCGAGCAACACGTTGGCCGGGGCAGGGGTCAGCCTGAACGCATCGAAGCCCCCCTCCTCCCGCTCGGAGACGAAGAGCCGGTTGATCCCGAGCACCGCCGCAAAGAGGAGCGTCGTCCAGAGGACACCTCCGGCGAGCGATCCCGAGAGTTGGGTTCGGTCGAGGCCGTATCGGAAGATCACGAAGGTCGTAACCGCGAACAGGACCATCGCCGGCAGCGACCGCATCGTCCTCGCCTCGGTCAACAGGTCCCTGCCGACCAGCGCCTTCCAGGCGTCGAATGCCTGACCGACGCTCACGGGGTCCCGACCTCCTCCACCTTCCCCGAGGGGCCGAGCCTCAGGAACAGGTCGGCCTCGGCAAGGGCCCGTTCGGGTTCGTGGGAAACGAGGACCCGGGTCCTGCCGGAAGCGGGGCCGACCAGGTCCCGGACTGCCACCCGGCCCTCGGGATCGAGGTTCGAGTCCGGTTCATCGAGCAGGAGGAGCGGTGGTCGGGTGAGCACGGCCCGGCAGATCGAGATCCGCTGGCGCATCCCGGCCGAGTAGCCGCCAACCGCCTCGTCGGCCCGGGACGACATCCCAACCAGCTCCAGATCCCGTTCGATCGACTCGGCCGCCTCCTCCCGGTCGAGCCCGTTCAGGCGGGCCTGGAGGACGAGGTTCTCCCGACCGGTCAGGTCGCGGTAGAGGAGTGGCTGGTGGCCGAGGTATCCGACCCTTCCCCTTACCTGCCAGGCCTCACCGGGCAGGCGGGCACCGAGCACCGAGGCCTCGCCCCCGCTCGGTCGGAGCAACGTCGCCAGCACCCGGAGCAGGGTGCTCTTGCCGGACCCGTTCGGTCCCAGGACGGCCAGGGTCTGACCCTCGGGCAGGTCGAGGTCGACCCCGTCGAGGGCGACCCGGTCCCCGTAGCGCCTGACCAGCCCTCGGAGGGAAATCGCCGGTCCGTCGGTTTCCGCCATCCGGTGCAGTCTCCCACCTGGCCCGCAATCGCCGCTCGAAACGCGACCGCGCGAAATCCGCAGCGAAAGGGACTGAGATGTGTTTCCATCTGCGTGATGAGGAGTCCAGAGAACGGGGAGGCAACCCTTGGGGGAGGTCGGCGTACATGGAGCGTGCCGACCTTGCTCTCCGTCGTCTCTTCCATTCTGGCGGTGGGCTCCATCATCGGTGGGAACCCGGGGTTTGCCGACGCCGCATGGCCAGGCACCAACGGGAAGATCTTCTTTTCCAGCAACCGGGACGGCAACTTCGAGCTCTACGCGATGAACGGCGACGGAACCGGCCAGACCAGGCTGACCAATACCCCGGGGGGTGAGTACGGGCCATCCGTCTCGGCGAACGGACGTTGGGTCACCTTCCTCTACAAGCCGACCGAAGCCGAGGCACCGGGCCAGAGGATCAGGGTCGAGCTGATGCGCATCGACGGGACCGAGCGCCGCGCGGTCACCGGGTCGACCACCAACGCCGACTTCTCTCCAACCTTCGCGCCGGACGGCACGACGATCGTCTTCAGCAGGGAGACCAACCCCGCCAGCGAGAACGGCAGGCTCTGGAAAGTAGGCGTCAACGGCCTGGGGGCCCAGGACCTGATCGCCGTATCCCCGTTCCGCGAGTACGACCCCGAGTTCACCCCGGACGGGAGCAAGATCTTCTACTCACAGGAGGTGCCCCTGAGCGAGAGGGTCTACTCGGTCGATGCAAATGGCCTCAACCCGACCGCGGTCTCCCCGGCAGGAAGGGGCGCGAGTGACGAGCCTTCCACCTCCCCCGACGGAAACCGGATCGCCTACACCAGCTACCGGACTGCCGTCGCAACCGCGACCATGATCGAGGTCGAGGAGCCGGCCACGGGCGCTACCTTCGAGGCAGTTCCTCCCTCGGGCCAGTTGATCCCCTACGCCCCGGCCTACTCACCGGACGGGACCGCGATCGCCTTCGCCCGCTACGACGACGCCGATGTCGAGTCCGAGCCCAAGATCTACCGGGTCGCATCATCGGGTGGACCGGTGACGGCCCTGACCGGACCGTCGACCGCCTACGACTCGGACCCTTACTGGGCCCCGGAGCCGACCGTCCCTACCGTGACCGTGCTCCGGCAGCCGAGGAGGAAGACGAAGAAGAAGAAGGCCTTCTTCCGGTTCACCTCGGCTGGGGCGGTCGGCCTCGAATGCAGGCTGAACCGCGGAGCCGTCACCACCTGCCCACTGAACACCAGGATCTCCTTCCCGCGGAAACGGCGCCACCCCCAGAACAGGCTCTACGTGAGGCCTTACACGGTCGATCCGACCGCCCAGGCCCTGGGGCTGGATGCAACCGTCCGGGGTCGCTGGACCAGCTACGGCTGGCGGTTCGCCAAGCGGGTCAGGACTTCCGGCGGGTAACCCGCCTGCCCAGCTCGACCAGCGGGCCGGAACCGGAGCGGATCGCCCCTACCCGCTCTGCCCCCTTGCCGTAGAGGAGCTTGGCTGAGGTGCGGATCGCCTCGACCAGGGTCTGGTCATAGGGGTGCCACCAGAAATCCCGGGTCAGGCCGAGCTCCGAAGTGACCAGCTTGATGTTCACGCACTCGTAGAAGCCGAACTTGGAGTGTGAGTGGCCGAGGCCGGAGTCCTTGATCCCTCCCCAGGTGCACTGGCAGGCACCGTGGGTGAACATGTGGTCGTTGATCCAGACCATCCCCGCCTGGAGACGAGCCGCAAACCGCTCGCCCCGATCGCGGTCGGTCGTCCAGACCGAGGCCCCGAGCCCGAACTCGGAATCGTTGGCCAGAGCGAGCGCCTCCTCGTCGGTCTCGACCTCGATTACCGGCAGGACCGGACCGAAGATCTCCTCCTTCATGATTCGCATGTCGTGGGTCACGCCGGTAAGGACTACGGGCGCGATGAAGTTGCCCTCCGGGAACCCCTCGACCTCGACCGGGCCGCCACAGAGCTTCGTCGCACCGCTGGCGACCGCATCGTCGACCAGCTCGACCACCAGCTCGTACTGATCGCGCGAGACCATCGGACCGATCTCGGTCTCGGGATCGGACGGGTCACCGACCTCGAGCGCCTGGGCCCCCTCGACCACTCCCTCGAGGAAGCGGTCGTGGACCTCGGAGCGGACGTAGGCCCGCTCGATCCCGGCGCAGGTCTGGCCGGCATTTGCGAAACCCCCCCAGAGGCCACCGGAGATCGCATAGTCGAGGTTTGCGTCCTCGAGCACCACCATCGGGTCCTTGCCGCCCAACTCGAGAACGCAGCCCTTCATCCGCCTGGCACATTCCTCGTAGACGGTGTAGCCGACAGGGACGGAACCGGTGAAGAAGATCTTCCCCGCAGACGACTTGGTCAGGGCATCGCCCACCCGCCCGCCGCCGTGGACGACCTGGACCAGCCCCGCCGGGACTCCGGCCTCGACCAGGGCCCTGGCGATCTCCTCGCCGAGGAGCGGTGTCAGGCTGGCCGGCTTCAAGACGACGCCATTGCCGGCCAGGAGAGCGATCGCCACCTCCTGCATCGGAATCGTCCAGGGGTAGTTCCAGGGTGAGATCACCCCGACCACCCCGATCGGGTCGAAGGTGAACCTCGACTTCTTCGTCTTGAAGATCGGCTGGGGGAAGGGGATCCGCTCGTCGGCGAGGATCTTCGGCCCCTCCTTGGCCGCCCACCTGAGCGCATCGATCGAGGGCAGGACCTCCATCGTGTAGCACTCGGAGATCGGCTTCCCCTGCTCGGCCGAGATCAGCCGGGCGATGTCGTCCATCCGGTCGAGGACCACGCTCGCGGTCCGGGCGATCATCTCGGCCCGCTCGGCGATCGGCAGCTCCGCCCATGCCGGCTGGACCAGCGATACCTCGTCGACCACCGCCTGGACCTGCTCGGGATCGATCGTCGGGACGGTGCCGACCACCTCCCCGGTTGCCGGGTTCAGCGAGTCGAGGGTTCCCGTCGGGGTCACCCCGCGAACGCCTGTCATGCCTGTCGGAAGCTGCCCTTCGTAGGTCATGGCCGGAGTCTAGCCCCGACTCCGAGAGGCGGGGGGACCTCAGCCCTCGTCCGGGCCACGCCCCCCACCAGACCCGGAATCCTGGCCCCGCGCCTCCCTGATCCGGGCCAATCGGGCTGAGAACTCCGCCTCCAGCCCCCGATCGGTCGGTCGGTAGAGGACCAGGCCCTCCAGGCCGCCCGGCATGTGGGAGCGGTCATCCACCCCTCCCTCCAGATCGTGGGGGTAGACGTAGCCCTCTCCCCTCCCCAACTCGGACGCGCCCGCGTAGTGGGCATCCCGGAGCTCGGGCGGTGGCGGCTTCGCTCCGTTTTCACGGACCTCCTGCCGGGCCCTATCCAGCGCCGCGTAGGAGGCGTTCGACTTCGGTGCAAGGGCGAGGTAGGTCGCGGCCTGGGCCAGGTTGAGCGCCGCCTCCGGCATCCCGACCCGGTCGACCGCCGCTGCGGCCGAAGTGGCAACGACCAGCGCCATCGGATCGGCGTTGCCGATGTCTTCCGAGGCGAGGATGACCATGCGGCGGGCGATGAACCGCGGATCCTCCCCGCCCTCGATCATCACGGCCAGGTAGTAGAGCGAGGCATCGGGATCCGATCCACGGGTTGCCTTGATCCAGGCCGAGGCGTAGTCGTAGTGGCTGTCGCCTCCCTTGCCGAAGGGGACCCCGCCGTCCTGGATCGCGGCGCCTGCCTGCTCGACCCCCACCGGCTCACCCCGCTCGGCCAGGCGCTCGAGGGCTGCGAGGGCGATCCTCGCGTCCCCGCCCGAGCGGTTCGCCATGAGCTCGATCGCCTCCGGTGCGACCTCGAGCCGCCCGCCGAGGCCGACCGCGGGGTCTTCGAGCGCCCGCTCGATGATCTCCCGGACCTCGGCCGGACCGAGTGGTTCGAGCTCGTAGACCCGGCAGCGGGAGATCAGGGCCGGGTTCACCTCGAAATAAGGGTTCTCGGTGGTTGCCCCGATCAGGATCAGGCTGCCGTCCTCGAGCGCAGGAAGGAGGGCGTCCTGCTGGGCCTTGTTGAAGCGGTGGATCTCGTCGAGGAAGAGCACGGTCCGCCTGCCGGAGGAGGCGAGCCTCTCCCGCGCCTGGCCGATCACCTCGCGCACCTCGGCCTTGCCGGCATCGACCGCCGATCGCTCCTCGAAGACCCCGTCGAGCGCCTCCGCCGTCGCCCGGGCGATCGTCGTCTTGCCGCTGCCTGGCGGGCCATAGAGGATCGAGGAGTGGGGTCTCCCGGCATCGACCGCCTGGCGGAAGGGGGAGTCCTCCCCGGTCAGGCGACCCTGGCCGACCACCCGATCGAGGCTGCGGGGCCGCATCCTGGCTGCCAGCGGAGCCTCCGGGCCCGGTTCCGGGACCCCGGAGCCGCCTGGCTCACCCGTGTCGAACAGCCGATCGATGGCCAGAGGATGACGGGGGACCCGGTCGCGGACCGGTGGGATACTGAGCTGATGGAAGACCCGGGGCCGGTAGAGATCCTCCAGCGCCTGATCCGCTTCGACACGGTCAACCCGCCCGGAAACGAAGGGGAGGCGATCGCCTACCTGAAGGGCCTGCTCGAGCCGGCCGGGTGGTCCTGCAAGGTCCTGGCCGAGCTGCCCGACCGGCCGAATCTGGTGGCCCGCCTCGAGGGAGTCGAACCGGGCCCCAACCTCGCCCTGATCAGCCACGTCGACACCGTGCCAGCCGAGCCTTCCGAATGGGAGCGGGACCCGTGGTCGGGTGACCTTGCCGAGGGCTACGTCTGGGGACGGGGCGCGCTCGACATGAAGGACCAGGTCGCAGCCGAAGCGGCCGCCTGTCTGAAGCTCGGTGCCTCGGGCTGGCGACCGGCGAAGGGCGACCTGATCCTGGTCGTCGCAGCCGACGAGGAGACCGGAGCCCACCACGGGGCTCAATGGCTCTGCCGGGAACACCCGGACGAGGTGAGGTGCGAGTGGGTTGTCAACGAGGGGGCCGGCGAGATGGTCGAGTTCCGGGGCAGGCGGCTGTTCACCCTCTCGGTCGGTGAGAAGGGGACCTTCCGCTTCACCCTCCGGGCGAGCGGCACGGCCGGCCACGGTTCGATGCCCGCGGTCGGTGACAACGCACTGCTCAAGCTCGCACCCGCCCTCGGCGCCCTCGACCGGCAGCCACCGAGGGAGTCGACCGCCGACACGGACCGGTTCCTCCAGGTCCTCCTCGGCGAGGTGCCCGATGACCTCGACGGGGCACTGGTCGAGATCGAGGCCGAGGACCCGGTACTCGCCCAACTGGTGGCCGACCCGATGCTGGGGGTAACCCTGGCCCCGACAATGGCCTCCGGCTCCAGCCGGGAGAACGTGATCCCCTCCGAGGCCGGGATCGTAGTCGACTGCCGGACCCTGCCCGGGATGGATGCCGACGGCGCCCTCGAGCGGATCCGCGGGGTGATCGGAGAAGGCGACTGGGAGGTCGTCTTCAACGATCCGGTGGTCGGCACCAGGTCCGACTACGGGGGACCTCTCGCCGAGGCGATCGAGGGCTGGGCGGCCGAGCGGGATGCCGGAATCCTGCCCCTGGTCATGCCCGGGTTCTCCGACAGCCACTGGTTCCGCTCGGCCTTCGGGGCGACCGTGTTCGGCTTCTGCCCGCAGCAGGCGATGGACCTGGCCGAGACCCGGCCGCTGATCCACGGGCCGAACGAGCGGGTCGCAGTCGCCGACGTGGAGCTGATGTGCGACCTGTTCGGCTGGCTGCCGCCCCGGCTGATGGGGACGGCCGGTCAGGGGTAAGGTTCGGGTTCCCTCCCGAAAGCGAGTCTCGAGGATCTTCACCCGAATCGACCACATAGGAGTTGCCGTCGACGACCTCGACGAGGCGATCAGGCTCTACGAGAGGTCCTTCGACATGGAGCTCGCCCACCGCGAGACGGTGGAATCACAGGGAGTCGAAGCCGTGCTGCTGGACGTGGGCGACGGCCACATCGAGCTGCTCGCCCCACTCGGACCCGATACCCCGGTCGGCAAGTTCATCGCCAAGAAGGGGCCCGGCATCCACCACGTCGCCTACGCGGTCGAGGACATCGACGCGGCCCTCGAACAGGCGAAGGCCGCCGGACTCCAATTGATCGACGAGGAGCCCCGGACCGGGATCCGGAGGAGCCGGGTCGCATTCATCCACCCGGCTTCGACCGGCTCAGTCCTGACCGAAATCGTCCAGCCGGCCAACGAGGCCCACTGAGCCGATGGCCGACGGAAAGCAGAGGGTCGAGATCGGATTCGAGGGGGGCCAGGTCGTTCCGGCCAGGCTCGACGCCGGCGCCCTGAAGGAACTCCGCAAGGCGATCGGCAACCCCGGGAGCATCGAGTTCGAGTCCGAGGGCGAGGTCCTCGTGCTCGACCCGGGCAAGGTCACCTTCCTGAGGATCCTGACCGACGAGGGCAGGGTCGGTTTCCAGGCCGACTAGGGGCGGCACGACCGCCCGCTCCCCCCTAACGTGTCCGGCCGGTGGGCGGACTGACGGACAAAGCTAAGGCACTGGACCTGAAAGTCCTGCGGGTGATGCGCACCCGTTGGCATTCGCCCTGGATGGAACGGGTGGCGATGTGGCTCTCGAAGGCCGGGGAGAACGCCTACATCTGGTTCGCGATCGGGATCGTGGGCGCCGTGGTCGACCCCGACCGAAGGTGGCAGTGGGTGGTAATGGCCTTTGCCGGTCCGGTCGCGATCGTGGTCAACTTCGGGATCAAGCTGGTCTTCAGGCGCCCGAGGCCCGAATTGGCAGGCTTGCCGCCACTCGGCGGAGCGCCCTCCTCCCTTTCCTTCCCTTCGGCCCACGCGACCGCCTCGTTCACCGCGGCAACGGTCGCGACCCGGATATCGCCCGACCTCGCCCCCGCCGTCTTCGGCCTTGCTGCACTCATGGCCCTGACCCGCCCGTACCTCGGGATGCATTACCCGAGCGACGTCCTGGCCGGGGCGCTGCTAGGGACGGCCTTCGGCCTCGCGCTGCCCCTGCCCGACCCCTCGACGGGCTCCTGAGCGAGAGGGTGGCCCGGTGAAGGTCGGGATAGTCGGCATGCCGAACGCCGGCAAGTCCACCCTGTTCAACGCCCTCACCAGGGGAGGTGCCCAGACGGGCGACTACCCGTTCACCACGATCGAGCCGAACGTCGCGGTCGCCCAGGTTCCCGATCCGAAGCTGGAGGAGCTGGCTGGAACACTCGAGAGCAGCCAGGTGACGCCCGAGACGATCGACTTCCACGACATCGCGGGCCTGGTCAAGGGGGCTTCCGAGGGCGAGGGGCTCGGCAACCAGTTTCTCGCCTCGATCCGGGAGACCGACGCGATCTGCCACGTGGTCAGGGTCCACCCGCTGGAGAGCGGTGTACCCCACCCCGAGGGCTCGGTCGACCCCCTCCGGGACATCGAGACGATCGAGACCGAGCTGGTCCTCGCCGACTACGACCAGGTCGAGAGACGCCTCGACCGGGTCACCAAACAGGCCAAGTCCGGCGACGCCGAGGCCGCCGCCGAACGGGACTGGCTGGAGGTCGTCAAGGAAGCCCTGGCCGAAGGTCGACCGGTCCGGTCGGTCACGGCCCCGGAGGGCGCACCCGATGCCGTCCGCCACCTCCAGGCGCTCACCTCGAAGCCAGTCCTCTACGTGGCCAATGTCGAGGAGGGGGAACAGGAAGTGCCCGAGGCCCTGGCCCGGCACGCTAAGGAGAACGGAGCGGTGGCAATCGCCCTGAGCGCCCGGATCGAGGGCGAGCTGTCCGAACTCGGGCCGGCCGAGGCCGCCGAGATGAGGGAGTCGTACGGACTCGAAGGCGAGACCGGGCTCGAGCGTCTGGTCCGCGCGGCCTGGGACCTTCTCGGACTGATCACCTTCTACACGGCGGGCGAGGGGACCGAGGCGGTCGCCCGAAGCCTGCCCGAGGGGGGCACGGCCTGGGACGCCGCCGGAACCGTCCACACCGACATCCAGGAGGGATTCGTCAAGGCCGAGGTGATCGGCTGGGACGAACTGGTCGAGTTCGGAACCTACGCGGCCGCCCGGGACGCCGGCCGACTGAGGATCGAGGGTCGCGACTACGTCGTCTCCGAGGGCGACGTGGTGACTATCCGGACCTGAGCACCGGGCGGGTGGCGCGATCCCCGACCCCCTGCCCACCTGCCGCTATTCACTAGGCTCCGGGCCGAAGGCGGAGAGAGATCGGGAGGGTTTGGAAGTGGACTACAAACTTCTGGTTGGCGGCGAGTGGATCGAGACCGGTGAATGGGACGAGGTCTTGAGCCCCTACGACCAGTCGCTGGTCGCCCGGGTCGCACAGGGTGACGGTGGAACTGTCGACGCCGCAGCCAAGGCGGCCCATGCCGCCTACGAGAAGGCCGACTTTCCCCAGTACGAGAGGGCTGCCGTACTG
>CAITDZ010000226.1 GCA_903891285.1 uncultured Solirubrobacterales bacterium | reverse complement strand
TCGCGGAGCCACTCGAGCACCTCGCGGACCCGCTCGGCCGGGACGACCAGCGAGGCCTGCTCCCGGTCGTAGCCGGTATCGAGCACGGCACCGGGATTGCCCCGGTTCACCTCGGCCATGATCAGCTCGAGTCCCGGTCCGTCAGGCACCGAGGGCCTCCCTGGCCTTCCGGTAGGCCTCGACTGCCTCGGGCGAGGGCTTCGATCCCGCCCCGCCCCGGGCCCACTCCTCGGTGCCGGTCGCGTTGTAGCGGGCCCGCCACCCCGGATCGGGATGACCCATGATCATCCGCTGGAGCTTGTTGAAGCCGTAGATCAGCGCCTCGGGACGTGGCGGACAGCCCGGCACGTGGACGTCGACCGGCATGAACCGGTCGGCCCCCTGGACCACCGCGTAATTGGCGAACATCCCGCCCGAGGAAGAACAGGCGCCCATCGAGATCGACCACTTCGGCTCGAGCATCTGGTCGTAGATCCGGCGGACGACCGGCGCCATCTTGATCGAGACCCTGCCCGAGAGGATCAACAGGTCTGCCTGGCGGGGGGATGCCCGGAAGGCCTCGGCCCCGAACCGGGCGATGTCGTAGCGCGGTGAGACCGTCGACATCATCTCGATCGCGCAGCAGGCGAGGCCGAAGGTGGCCGGGAAGATCGAGTTGGCCCTGGCGACGTTGAGGACCTTCTCGAGCGTCGTCGTCATCACCCTCTCCTCGACGTAGGCGTCGAGGTCGGCCCCCTCCAGGTCGCCCCGGAGCATGTCCCTCGCCTTGAGCTGCCTGGCCCTGAACTCCTCCGGACTCGACGGCTGCTCGACCGGGGTCTCGGGAGTCACCTTGATCCGTTCTATCTCCAATCCAACGCCCCCTTCCTCCAGACGTAGGCGAGAGCGACCAGGAGCAGCACGACGAAGATCAGGACCTCGACCAGCACGAAGACGGAGTCGGCAGCCGAGAAGATCGCCGCCACCGGGTAGAGGAAGACGACCTCGATGTCGAACAGGATGAAGAGCATCGCGACGAGGTAGAAGCTGACCCCGAACCTGAAGGTCTTCGATACCTCCGAGGGGAGGCCACACTCGTACGGGTCCGACTGCCGGGCGGCGGCGCTCGAGACGCTCCTGGCCACCCGCTTCGGCCCGAGCACGGCATTCAGGGTGGCAAAGGCGGCACCGGTGGCGACGCCGAGGAATCCGAATACGAGGACTGGGAGGTACTGGTGGAGCATCGCGCTCGGTTTGTGCTCTCTTCCCGGGACCGGACCCCTGACCTGGGACCGGCTGCCCGTATCGGTGAATCCGTCCCGACCGGCGACTTCTCAGCCGCCGGATGCGGAGCCTGACCCACCCTTTATACCGGTACGCTCAGCGAGTTTGTAGCAACCTGCTACATAGTGATTTTTCGCATTAGAAAGCGGGAGATGAAGGGTCACCTAAGCCGCAGCGGGCACCCGGACAGGGGGTCCTGATGGAAACGGTCTACATGGTCGCGGGCCTTCTCGCGATCGGTCTCAACCTGGCCGCTGGACTGGTGGGCGGGACGGCCTGGGCGAGGGCTTCGATCTCGACCGTCTTCTGGCCGTTGCTCCGCTCGGCCCAGTTCCTGACCGCCCTCTACGTCCTGGTCGAGACCGGGCTCTACGTGGCCGGGTCGAGGGCCGAGTACGGCCTCCACTACCTCTACGCCTTCCTGCCCCTGGTCGCGATGTTCCTCGCCGAGGGGATGAGGGGTTCGGTCGGCCGCCAGGAGCTCGGCGAGCGTGACCTGGCCTCGCTCGACGAGGGGGAAAAGGCGACCCTCGCCCTGGCGATCATCCGCCGCGAGACCGGTGTCATGACGATCTCCTGCCTGGTGGTCGCCTTCCTGATCTGGAGGGCGGTCGAGACCACGGCCGGGATGTTCTGAGCTAGCCGTCCCCGGGCGCCGGGTCGAGGGTCCTGAAAAGACCACCGTGGTAGACCAGCGGCTCGGCGCCCCCGGAGTCGTAGTCGACCTCGAGCACCTCCCCGGTGACGATCACGTGATCGCCTGCCGGGATCATGTCGACCCGCTCGCAGACAACAGTTGCCGGACAGCCCTCGATCAGCGGAACCTCCGGTTTCCCGTGCCAGGTGACCGCCCCCCACTTCTCCTCCTGACCGACCTTCGAGGCGAACAGCTCGGCCTCGCGCCGCTGGTCCTCGCAGAGGACGTTTATCGAGAACCGCTCTGCCTGCTGAACCGCTCCGAGGGTGCGTGAGTCGCGATCGAGGCAGACCAGCATCATCATCGGCCTGAGCGAGAGCGAACAGACCGCCGAAGCGGTCGCCCCGGCCGGTCCCTCCGGACCGAAAGCCGCTACCACGGTCACCCCACTCGGCATCAAGCCGACCGTCCTGCGGAACTCCTGTTCATCGGGCGGGGACATTCTCCGCGCCAGACTCTATGATGGCCCGGCCTTGGAGCATCCCTTCGGCAAGTCAGGCAGGTGGGCCGCGGCAGCCCTGGTGGCGACGGCGGCATTGGTCGCTGGATCGGCCTCTGGCTGCGGTTTCGGCGAAGACGGAGTCGACGTCGCCAAGGGGAGCGGCGAGAAGAAGGCGGCCGAGCTGTTCGCCGCCAACTGTGGCGGCTGCCACACCCTGAGCGCAGCCGGGGTGGTCGGCACCGGGAACAACAGCTCCCGGGTGCAGGGACCGAACCTCAACCAGCGCAAGGAGACCGTCGGGTCCGTTCTCTACGCGATCCGGAACGGTGGCTACTCGGGCGCCGTGATGCCCCAGAACATCCTGGTCGGGAAAGAGGCCGAGAAGGTCGCTCGTTTCGTCGCCCGCTACGCCGGCACCGACGTCTCCGGTGGCAAGTAGCCCGCCCAGGGCGTCGTGCTCGACCTGAAGCTAATCCGGTCCGACCCAGACAGGGTTCGAGCCGGGCTGGAACGCCGCGGGGCGGCCGGGGACCTCGACCGGGTAGTCGACCTCGACGCCCGGCGGAGGGAGATCCTCCCCGAACTCGAAGCAGCCCGGGGCGAGCGCAAGGAGGCCTCGGAGAAGATCGGCGAGGCCAAACGGGAAGGCCGGGAAGCCGAGGCGGAAATGGAAGAGGTTCGGCTCCTCAAGGGAAAGATGGAGGGACTCGAGGCCGAGCTCGAATCGGTCGAATCCGAACTCGACGGCCTGGTCGCAGCCCTGCCGAACCTGCCCGAGCCAGAAGCCCCCGATGGCGAGGACGATTCCGACGCCGTCGTCTTGCGCGAGGTCGGTAAGAAGCCCGAGTTCGAATTCGAGCCCAGGGACCACGTAGAGCTGGCCGAAGGCCGGATCGAACTAGAACAGGCAGCGAAGGCGTCCGGGGCGAGGTTCGCCTACCTGATGGGGGATCTGGTACTGGTCGAGCTTGCCCTGGTCAGGTGGGTGCTCGGCCTGCTTGCCGAAGAGGGATACGAACCGGTCATTCCGCCCGTCCTGGTC
>CAITDZ010000225.1 GCA_903891285.1 uncultured Solirubrobacterales bacterium | reverse complement strand
GTGCCCTGGTAGCGCAGGTAGCTCTCGACCTCGAAGTCGACGTCGAACCCGTAGCGGGGAGCATCGGAATCCTGGATCCGGCGGCCGAACTTCTCCCTCATCGACTCCTCGGAGAGGTAGGTGATGTGGCCGATCATCCGGGCGATCGCGAGACCCCGGTCGGGGGAGCCGTCGGTCCCGTAGTAGTCGCCGTGGGCAAACTCGGGGTCGCTCATGATCGCCTCCCGGGCGACGGCCGAGAAGGCGATGTTCTGGGCCGAGAGGTGGGCCGAGGCGGCGATCACCAATGCCCCATCGAGTTCGCCGGGGTGGTCGATCGCCCACTGGAGCGCCTGCATCCCGCCGAGCGAACCACCGACCGCGGCCAGCAGGTGGTCTATCCCCAACTCAGCGAGCAGTGCCCGGTGGACCTCGACCAGGTCGCGGACCTGGACCAGCGGGAAGCGGAGTCCGTACGGACTGCCGGTCGCGGGATCTTCCGAAGACGGCCCGGTGGTGCCGCCACAGCCCCCGAGCACGTTGGCGCAGACGACGAAGAAGCGGTCGGTATCGAGCGGCCGTCCCGGCCCAACGATGTTGTCCCACCAGCCGGGCCGGTCGGCTCCTTTGTGGAGTCCGGCGGCGTGGGCATCGCCCGAGAGCGCGTGACAGATGAAGATCGCGTTCGAGCGGTCCTCGTTCAGCTCGCCGTAGGTCTCGTAGGCGACCTCGACTTTCTCCAGCGTGGCGCCGTTCTCCAGCCGGAAGGGATGGTCGGGATCGGCGACGACCGCGGTTCGGGTCTCGACCAGGCCGACCCCGTCTGGCAAGACGCCCTTCTTACCTGGCCTTGGCCAGGGCCTGGTCTATGTCGGCCTTGATGTCGTCGATGTTCTCGATCCCGACCGAGAGTCGGACCATGTCTTCGGTCACCCCGGCGTCGGCCAGCTCGCCCTCGTCCAGCTGCGAGTGGGTGGTGGTCGCCGGGTGGATCGCCAGGGACTTCGCATCCCCGATGTTGGCCAGGTGGGAGAAGAGCTCGAGCGAATCGATGAACTTCCGTCCCGCCTCGCGGCCGCCCTCGATCCCGAAGGCGACCAGCGCCCCCGAACCACCGGTCAGGACCCTGCTGGCCACCTCGGCGTACTCGGAGTCGGGGAGTCCCGGGTACTCGACCCAGGTGACGCCCTCGTGGTCCTTCAGGTGCTCGGCTACGGCGAGGGCGTTCTCGCTGTGGCGCTCCATCCGGAGGGGCAGGGTCTCGATCCCCTGCAGGAGCAGGAATGCGTTGAACGGCGAGAGGGCCGCCCCCGTGTTGCGGAGCAGCACGGTCCTCGCCCTTCCCACGTAGGCCGCAGGCCCCAGGGCATCGGTCCAGACCACTCCGTGGTAGGAGGGGTCAGGCTGGGTAAGGCCCGGGAATCGCTCGGCGTTCGCCGCCCAGTCGAAGTTCCCCGAATCGACGATCAGGCCGCCCAGCGAGGTGCCGTGGCCGCCAATGAACTTGGTCGCCGAGTGGACGACTATGTCGGCGCCCAAGTCGAGTACGCGGCTCAAGACCGGGGTCGGCACCGTGTTGTCGACGATCAGGGGCAGGCCCTCGGCGTGGGCTGCGTCGGCCCAGGCCGGGATGTCGACCACGTTCAGCCTTGGATTGCCGATCGTCTCAGCGAAGACCAGGCGGGTCTTCTCGTCGACGTGGTTCGGCAGGTCCTCCGGCTTGTCGGGGTCGACGAAGCGGACCTCGATCCCGTACTGGGGCATCGTGTGGGCGAACAGGTTGTAGGTACCGCCGTAGAGCTTCGAGAGGGCGACGATGTTGTCTCCCGAGCGGCAGACGTTCAGGACCGCATAGGTGACGGCAGCCTGACCCGAGGCGACCGCGAGCGCAGCCACCCCGCCGTCGAGGGCGGTGATCCGCTCCTCGAGGACGTTCCAGGTCGGGTTCATGATCCGGGAGTAGATGTTCCCCGGCTCGGCGAGCGCGAACAGGTCCTGGGCGTGCTGGGCGTCGTTGAATTCGTAGGCGACCGTCTGGTAGATCGGAACGGCCCGTGCCTTGGTCTCGGGGTCGGGCTCCTGGCCGGCGTGCAGCGCCTTGGTCTCGGGGCCCAACTCCCTCTCGTTTCCTGCCTCGCTCATCGTCTCTCTCGGTCTCCTTGGGTGTGGGCCGGACAGTCTTTCACCGTTCACCGTCCGGCGGATTCAGGCTTCAACAAAGGGCTGGGAGCCGAGCTCGCTATTGGAGCGTGTCCCCAAATACCCAATACCTGATTGAGTTTTGCAGGTTTTTAGTTAGGTAGTTGTCCGGGCTGGCCTCGGCCGACCGCTACGGGGACTAGCTGGCCTTGCCTACCGGTCCCTTGACCTCGATGTCGAAGCCGCCCTCGTCGTCGGTCAGGGTGAGGATCAGGGCGGTTCGCACCCCGTTCGGCTCGACCGCGATGCACTCGACCTTCTCCCCGGTTTCGACCGGGAT
>CAITDZ010000224.1 GCA_903891285.1 uncultured Solirubrobacterales bacterium | reverse complement strand
GAGGAGACGGCACCCGCGGAGGCAGCCGGCGGGGGCCTCGACTTCCTCGAGACTGAGGGCGGCACCTTCGCCATGGGGGTGGGTCCGGAAGGGTTCGCCTACGACAACGAGCGGCCCCGGCACGAGGTTTCGGTCGAGCCGTTCCTGATCGGGCGAACCCCGGTGCTGAACGGTGAATGGGAAGGGTTCGTCGCCGAGGGTGGCTACGAACGAGGGGACCTCTGGTCGGATGCCGGGCTGGCCTGGCTCGAGGAGAGCGGTGCCCGGGCGCCGGGTGGGTGGACCGATGAAGGCGAATGGCGGGCCGGAAGGCTCGAGCCACTCGACCCAATGCGGCCGGTCGCCCACATCTGCCTTCATGAAGCCGAGGCTTTCGCCCAGCTGCACGATGCCCGCCTGCCGACTGAGGTCGAGTGGGAGTTCGCGGCAACCGAGCTGGCCGATCGCTCGATCGAGGCGAACCTCGACACGCTCGCCCGGGGATCCCGACGGATCGCGCCGGGCGACGGCCCCCTGGCGATGGTCGGGGACGTATGGGAGTGGACGGCCTCGGACTTCGACCCCTACCCGGGCTTCCGCTGGCACCCCTACCGGGAGTACTCAGAGCCCCACTTCGGACCTGAGCACCGGGTCTTGCGGGGAGGGTCCTGGGCCACCCGCAGCCACGTCGCGAACACGACTTTCCGGAACTGGGACCTGCCCGTGAGGCGGCAGATCTTTGCCGGGGTAAGGCTTGCGAGGGACCCTGAGTAGCAACCGCCCGGGGATCACCCCGGAGATCGAGCTCTCCCGTCACATCCCGGAGGGCGAGCGAACCCTCCCGGCGGACGTACGGGACGGCCTGACCGCCGAGCCGAAGGCGATCCCGCCGAAGCACTTCTACGACCGGGTCGGGTCGGAACTCTTCGAACGGATCACCCGGCTACCCGAGTACTACCCGACCCGGGCCGAACGAGAGATCCTCGAGACCCGTGGAGCGGAAATCGCCTCGCTCTGTCCGACGACCGAACTGGTCGAACTCGGCTCGGGCTCGGCCGAAAAGGCCCTGCTCCTGGTCGAGCCGATGCTGGCCACCGGTGACCTTCGCTCCTACACCGCGGTCGAGGTCTCCGAGTCGGCCCTGATGTCCACCCTCGAGCAGATCGGGGCAAGCCATCCCGAACTCGCGGTCAACGGCCACGTTGCTGACATGACCAGGCACCTGGGCCAGCTCCCGCCCCCCGAGGCCTCCCGAACCGTGGCCCTCCTCGGCGGGACGATCGGCAACTTCGCCCACCCATCCCGCAAGCGGCTGCTGAGGGCAATGGGGGGGCTGACCGGCCCAGGCGGTCACCTGCTGATCGGCTGCGACCTTGTCAAGGACCCGGAAGTTCTCGTCGCCGCTTACGACGACTCGGAAGGGGTGACTGCGATGTTCAACCTCAACCTGCTCGCAATCATCAACCGGGAGCTGGGTGCCGACTTCGACCTCACCGACTTCGAACACATAGCCCGCTGGAACCCCGACGAGGAGTGGATCGAGATGCGCCTGCGGGCAAAGCGGGACCTCGAGGTGACGGTTTCGGAGCTCGACTTGAACGTCGGGTTTCAGGAGGGCGAGGAACTCCTGACCGAGACCAGCGCAAAGTTCACCCCCGAACGGATCGCTACCGAGCTGGGCGAGGGCGGGCTCGAGATGACCGGCCTCCTTACCGACTCGAGCGACCGATTCGCGCTCGTGATCGCCGAGCCGACTGGGGCCTGAAGCGGGCCGTCCCTGCTACTCCCCGGTCACCGCTGCTGATGTTCGGCACCGAAGAGGTGCCGACTCGATCGTGCCGTCGTCCCTCGATCAGGTCGAGAGCTGGAACCAGAGCCAGACGGCGAGGAGGAAGCCGATCGCGATCACGGCAATCTGTGCCGGGACCCCCTTCGTCCGGTCCGGATAGAGGGGTTCCCCACTTCGCCTGACCAGCCAGGTAGGGCCGATCCCGAAGGCCAGCATCATCAACCCGATCAGGAAGGACCCGATCTGGAATGTCCCCCCGGTGGTGAATGCTCCGATAACGAAGGCGATCCCGAGGAATCCGAAGACAGCCGGCCAGGCGAGCATGATCATCGGCTTCCAGGAGCTCGGGATCGAGACGATGTAGACGAAGCAGAGGAGCAGGCCGAGTGGGATACCGCCCGCCATCACGGGGGTCACTCCGCTGGGGCACTCCTGCCGGATCTCGTACGGCCCACCCTCAGCGCAGAAGCCGCCCACCTCGAGCAGGGGGATCAACGCCAGGCCGAGCATCAAGACGATGCAGGCGACCCCACCGAGGGAAAGCATCGCCAAAGTAATCGCTAGGGGGGTCTCCTCCCTCAGGGGCTTCTTCACCTTCCCCTCCACCGGCCGAACCTAGCCCCGACCGCCAGGTCTGTCCAGCCGAGGTGCCTTGCGGAGGTCGGCCAGGGCGATCCCACCAATCGAGACCAGGACAACGGCTCTCATCTTTGACGAAGGCTCCTCGGGCAGCTCTCCCCTCCTTTCCCGCCAGCCTAGGCGACCCTCCGGCCAGCTTTCCCCCGGACGGGAATAACCTCAGCGGGATGAGCGGGCGGGATGGAGAAGTGGGGATAGAGAGGGTCGACTTCGTCTCGGCCCCGACCCAGGACCTGGAAGGAGCGGTCCACTTCTACGGGCAGGTGCTCGGGCTCCCCGTCTCGATCCACCGTCCCGAGCAGGACTACGCCGAGGTAGAGACGGGGAACGTGACGATCAACCTTTTCGACCCCGAGTCGATGGGACTCGAGTTCTCGCCCAACCGGCACCTGGTTGCCCTCGGGGTCACCGATGTCGAAAGGGCCAGGCGAACCCTGGAGGGAGCCGGTGTCGAGTTCGAAGGTGGGACCGAGGACACCGGGGTCTGCCTGATCGCCCGGTTCCGGGATCCGGACGGGAACGGTCTCCTGCTCCACCAGCGATACGCCCCGGTCACCGACCGGGAGCAAGCGGACTAGACCGCTCTTGCGAAGACCTGGGACTCGGGTCGGGCGAGCGTCCCGTACTTCTTCAGGACCACCAGTATCCAGACGACCCCGATCACGATCATCGCCACGCTGATCAGCTGGGCGAGGGTCAGGCCGACCAGGACGGGGTCATTGACCCGGATGAACTCGACCAGGAGCCTCATCAGTCCGGCGAGGACGAGGTAGAGGGCGAAGAGGATTCCGAAGCGGAACCGGTCCCGTAGCTGCCAGAGGATGATCGCGATCAGGCCGAGCGTGAGCGTCTCGTAGATCGGGGTCGGGTGGACGGTGACCCCTGGCGGGGTCGGTACGACGCCGTCCGGATAGCCCATCGCCCAGGGGCCGTCCCAGGGCTCGCCGTAGTCGCCGTCACCCGAGAGCTGGCAGCCGATCCGCCCCACCGCCTGGCCGGCAGCCATGGCTGGGGCGGCGAGGTCGAACATCTCGAGGTTGAGGAAATCTCGCCACTTCGCCCAGAGGAGCACGGAGATCGTGCCGCCGATCGCACCCCCGTACCAGGTGAGCCCGGACCCGGAGAAAAGGCTGCCGAACGGATCGCCCGAGACATCGTCCCAGTTCTCGAAGGCCCAGAAGAGCCGGGCCCCGATCAGGCCACCTATCAGGGCGGCAAAGATGACCTCGTAGGCCCAGTCGCCGGGTTTGCCCAACTCCCTGAACCGTCGGTGGGCGATCAGCCCGGCGACGACGAATGAGAGGGCGAACATCAGCCCGAAGGTCTGGAGGGTGATCGGACCGAT
>CAITDZ010000223.1 GCA_903891285.1 uncultured Solirubrobacterales bacterium | reverse complement strand
TGAGGTGATCCGGGCGGCCGGTTCGGACCTCCGGGTCGTGGCGAACTTCGCCGTGGGCTACGACAACGTCGACCTGAAGGCCGCCGAGCAGGGAGGCGTTGTCGTCACCAATACGCCCGACGTCCTGACCGATGCCACTGCTGAGCTGGCCGCCGGCCTCGCCTTCGCTGCGGCTCGGGGAATCCCCGAGCGGGAGCGACTCCTCAGGGAAGGCAAGTGGACCGGCTGGGATCCCGGCGGCTTTCGCGGGATCGAGCTCTCCGGGGCGACGGTCGGGGTGGTGGGCCTGGGCCGGATCGGGACGAGGTTCGCCCAGATAATCGCCGGGACGGCAGGGCGAATCGTCTACTTCTCGAGGGATGGAAAGCCCGACGCTGAAAAGGAGTTGGGAGTAGAGCGGATGGAATTGGACGAGCTCCTCGCGGTTTCCGACTTGGTCAGCATCCATCTCGCTGCCACGCCTGACAATCGGCACCTGTTCGACCGTGAACGGATATCCCGGATGAAGCCTGGGGCGATCCTGATCAACACGGCAAGGGGGTCTCTGGTCGATTCCGAGGCGGTCGCCGCGGCACTCGAGTCCGGTCAGCTCGGCGCGGCAGGTCTGGACGTCTTCGAGGATGAACCGCGGGTACCCAAATGCCTGCTCGATGCACCCAGGGCCGTACTCACCCCGCACATCGGCTCGGCCACCTTCACCGCCCGGGACGAGATGGCCCGGACGGTCGCCCACAACGTGATCGCGGTCCTCGAGGGTGAGGAGCCGCCGAGCCCGGTGACGTCTTCAGAGAGTTAGAGAGAGCGCCCCGGGGGCAGGATCACTCGGAGGAGTCTTCCCCGCGGGCGGGAGTCGTCTTCGAGCGCGGCACGGTCTGGAAGGCGTGGTCCCAGAGCGGACTCGAAACCCCGTAACCGAACCTGTGGTCCTGGAAGTGGTGCCTCATGTGGTGCTCGCGCACCTTCCGACCGACCTTCGTCTTCGGTACGAAGTGGTGGACGTAATAGTGGGTGTAGTCGTAGGTCAGGTAGCCGGCGAGGAACGAGCCGAAGACGATTAATGCGTTCGGCACCCCGAGCACCAGGTAGAAGATCGCGAAGAAGATCAGGGCCAGCGGGATGCTGACCGCAGGCGGCATGACCAGGCGCATCCGGTCGTTGGGGTGGTCGTGGTGGACTCCGTGGATGATGAAGTTGAGCTTGTCACCGCCCTTGAACTTCGGGTGCCAGTGGAAGAGGAGGCGGTGGAGCCAGTACTCCGAGAGCGTCCAGACGAAGACTCCGGCGACGGTCAGGCCGAGGATCGTCCAGATCCCGGTGCCGTCGGCGATCGCGATCCAGTAGGAGGCAATGATCACCGGTACGTAGATCAGTGCCGGGACGATCGGGTGGACCCGGGAAAAGAAGTTGAGCACCCGATTCTGGAAGAGGTCGGGTGAGGCGGACAGTTTCGCCGTTCGCTCAGAAGTACCCATAGGCGGACCTAATGGTAGCGTGAGGTGCTGTCAGGGTGCCGAAAAGGCCCGCCGCCGGTGAGGACACGACGGAAGGACCAGATGAGCGATACCAGCACGCAGATTGCAGTCGAAACCGAGGTGCCTACGGTCACCGGAAACGGTGACGTGGGGCCCGATTACCGGGTTGCCGACCTGGGGGAGGCTGCCTTCGGCCGGAAGGAAATCACCCTCGCCGAGCACGAGATGCCCGGGCTGATGGCCATGCGCCAGGAGTTCGGGCCGAGCAAGCCGCTGGCCGGGGCGCGGATCACCGGTTCGCTCCACATGACGGTCCAGACGGCCGTCCTGATCGAGACCCTGGTCGAGCTGGGTGCTGAGGTCCGCTGGGCCAGCTGCAACATCTTCTCTACCCAGGACCACGCAGCTGCCGCCGTGGTGGTCGGCCCCGACGGCACCCCGGACGACCCCCAGGGCGTCCCGGTGTTCGCCTGGAAGGGCGAGACACTGGAGGAATACTGGTGGTGCACCGACCAGGCGTTGACCTGGCCCGAGCCGGGCCCGAACGGCGAGCCGGGGCCGAACATGCTGCTCGACGACGGCGGTGATGCGACGCTCTTGATCCACAAGGGAACCGAGTTCGAGCGGGCAGGCGCCGTGCCCGACCCGGCCGGTGCCGACTCCGAGGAGTTCTCGGTCATCCTCAGCCTGCTCCAGTCCTCGCTCGAGAGCGACCCGGGCAAGTGGACCGCGATCGGCCAGGGAATCATCGGCGTAACCGAGGAGACCACCACCGGAGTGATGAGGCTCTACGAGATGAGCGAGCGGGGTGAGCTGCTCTTCCCGGCGATCAACGTCAACGACTCGGTGACCAAGTCGAAGTTCGACAACCTCTACGGCTGCCGCCACTCTCTGGTCGACGGGATCAACCGGGCGACCGATGTGATGATCGCCGGCAAGACCGCGGTCGTCTGTGGCTTCGGTGACGTCGGCAAGGGTTCGGCCGAGTCGCTCAGGGCCCAGGGGGCGAAGGTCGTGATTACCGAGATCGACCCGATCTGCGCCCTCCAGGCGGCGATGCAGGGTTACGAGGTGAAGAAGCTCGAGACCGTGCTGCCTTACGCCGACATCTTCATCACGGCCACCGGCAACAAGGACATCATCACTGCCGAAGACATGAAGCAGATGAAGCACCAGGCGATCGTCGGCAACATCGGCCACTTCGACAACGAGATCGACATCGCCGGGCTTGGTGAGGTCGACGGGATCGAGCGGATCGAGATCAAGCCCCAGGTGCATGAGTGGCGCTTTCCCGACGGCCACTCGGTGATCGTCCTCGCGGAGGGCCGCCTGCTCAACCTGGGCAACGCGACCGGCCACCCGAGCTTCGTGATGTCGAACTCGTTCACCAATCAGGTGATCGCCCAGATCGAGCTGTTCACGCGGAGCGAGGCGTACGAGACGGCAGTCCACGTGCTGCCCAAGCATCTTGACGAGAAGGTCGCCCGACTCCACCTCGAAGCACTCGGGGTGGAGCTGACTGACCTCAGTCCGGAACAGGCCGCCTACATCGGCGTCTCGGTCGAGGGTCCGTACAAGCCGAACGAGTACCGCTACTAGCGAGCACTGGCACCGGCCAGCGCGGATCCCCGGCGAGGGGTCCCGGGCAATCTCTCCCCCCTTCGCGGGGGTCGGGCCGCGGACGCTCGCCCGAAAATGCGGGACTCTTGTCGAAGGCCTTCGGCAGACCTTCCTGCGATTTGCGGAATCGCCCCCGACGGGTCGGGCCGGCGGCTGGTTGGATGGCCGCCGTGGCCAAGGGGAACGGAGAGGAGCCGACCTGTGAGCAGTGTTACTTCCGCAAGAAGATGCTCTGTGCACTCGACCTCGAGAAGCCCTGCGTGAGCTTCAGGGCCGACCGGCCCGAGGGCCTCTCACCACCACGCCAGCCCGTCCTGTTGATGCGCCCGCCCCGCTGGGTTAGCGATCCGGACCGGGCCGACGCCGCCGCCTGAAACCGACCTGCCGTCGCATCGCCCGGAAGCGGCCCACGGTCCTTCGGTCGTAAGGTTCGGGCATGAAGTTGACCGTGGTCGGCAAGTCCCCGGCCTGGCAGGATGAAGGCGGGGCATGCAGTTCCTACCTGGTTTCCGAGGGGGATACCTCGATCCTCCTCGACTGCGGAAACGGGGCCTTTGGCGCGCTCAGGAAGCTGACCGACCCGGCGGGGCTCGATGCGATCTTCATCAGCCACCTCCATGCCGACCACTTCTTCGACCTCGTGCCCTTTGCCTTTTCCCTCACCAACTCGCTGAGGGGCCGAGAGGTGTACGGATTGGCTTATTCCACCGAGGGAGTCGAGCAGCCGATCGAGCTCTACGGCCCGCCCGCCTCGGGCGGGGCCCTCGAGTCGGTCTGTGGGGTCTGGCGGATGCCGACGATGCTGTTCGACACCTTCGAGTTCTCCGAGTACGACCCGGGTGGCGAGGTGACGGTAGGCCCTCTGAAAATCACCTTCAGGGCTGTACCCCACTACATCGAGACCTGGGCGATCTCGGTAGCCGGGCCGGACGGCAAGCGGCTGGTATTCGGCGCTGACTGCTCGCCGAACGAGGCGCTTGCCGATTTCGCCGCCGGGGCCGACCTGTTGATCGCCGAGGCGACCCTGGCCGAGCCGGAGCCCGACCCCGACGACCGTGGTCACATGACCCCCCGCGAGGCCGGCGAGGTGGCCCGGGCTGCCGGCGTCTCCAGGCTCGTCCTGACCCACATCCCCGACCAGATCGACCCCGGATGGGCCGTGGCCGAGGCCGGAGCGGCCTTCGAGGGTCCGGTCGCCGTTGCCGAAGGGGCGATGGAGCTCGATCTCTAAGATCATTCGGTGATGCGCGAGAAGGACCTGTTCGCAAATTTCGCGCGCATGAGGCGCGAGATGGATGAGATGCTCGGCGGCACCTGGGGCCGGGCGACCTACATCAGCCGCCGGGCGAGCGGCTTTTCGCCGAGCGTGGACGTCTACTACGCAAACGACCCCGAGCGGGCCGTGATCAAGTGCGAGTTGGCCGGGATCGACCTCTCGACGGTCGGGATCGAGGTCAGCGGCAGGCAGGTGACGGTAATCGGCCACCGGCCGGTCCAGGAGACGGAAGGGCGGGTCTTCCAGCAGGTGGAGATCCCGACCGGTCCGTTCCGGTGCATCGTCGAGCTCCAGGTGGACGTCGATGCCGAGCGGGCCGAAGCGACCTACGAGGACGGCCTGCTCACTGTGGACCTGCCGCTCCGGGCCGAGGAGGAGCGGGTCCGCCAGGTCCCGGTCCAGAGGGGCTGACCGGTGTCTGACGGATCGGACAACGGACAGGGCGACCGGACCGAGGGAATGGGCGGCCAGGTGCCAGTGCTCGAGGTGGTCGAGGCCGGCCAGGAGGAGGAGACGATCCGGGCGCTCGAGGAGCTGCCCGACGCGCTGCCGGTCCTGCCGTTGAGGGAGACGGTCGCTTACCCGGACACGCTTTCGCCACTCGGGGTCGGCCAAGAGCGCTCGATCAAGCTTGTGGATGACGTCCTCGCGGCCAACCGGATGCTGGTCATGGTCGCATCGCGCGAGCCCGAGGACGAAACGCCCGGCCCAGACCAGCTCTACGACGTGGGGGTGGTCGGGGTGGTCACCCGGATGCTCAAGGTTCCCGACGGCTCGATCCGGCTCCTGGTCCAGGGGACCCAGCGGGTCCGGATCGGGGATTACGTGGCCGAGGAGCCGTACCTGGTCGCGAGGATCGACGAGCTGCCCGACGAGGTCGAGGATTCACCTGAGCTGGAGGCCCTGACCCGGAACGTCCAGAAGACCTTCTCGGAGATCATCGAGCAGATCCCATACCTGCCCGAGGAGCTCCAGCTCGCGGTCGCCAACGTCGACGACCCCTCGGCGCTCTCTCACCTGATCGCCGGGGCGCTCCGGATCCCGACCGGCGAGAAGGAGGAGCTGCTCGAGGAGGTCGACGTCGGTAAGCGGCTCCGGATGATCGCCAAGATCCTCGCCCGCGAGCTCGAGGTGATCCAGCTCGGATCCCAGATCCAGTCCGAGGTGCAGGAGTCGATCGACAAGGGCCAGCGCGAGTTCTTCCTCAGGGAGCAGATGAAGGCGATCCAGGCCGAGCTTGGCGAGGCCGATGAGCAGCAGGCCGAGATCGACGAGCTCCGGGAGCGGATCGAGGCGGCCGAGCTGCCCGAGCATGCGCTCAAGTCGGCCGAGCGGGAACTCGGCAGGCTGGAGAAGCTGCCGCCAGCGGCGGCCGAGTACGGGGTGATCCGGACCTACCTCGAGTGGCTGGTCGAGCTGCCCTGGAACGAGGAGACCGAGGACGACCTCGACATCGAGAACGCCCGCGGGGTGCTCGACGAGGACCACTACGACATGGAGAAGATCAAGGACCGGATCCTCGAGTACCTGGCCGTCCGCAAGCTGAACCCCGACTCGCCCGGGCCGATCCTCTGCTTCGTAGGCCCGCCCGGCGTCGGCAAGACCTCGCTCGGCAAGTCGATCGCCCGTGCACTGGGGCGGAACTTCGAGCGGATCTCGGTAGGCGGGGTGAGGGACGAGGCCGAGATCCGGGGGCATCGCCGGACCTACGTCGGGGCGATGCCGGGCACGATCATCCGGGCCCTCCGGGATGCCGGGTCGAAGAATCCGGTCTTCATGATCGACGAGATCGACAAGATGGGCTCCGACTTCCGGGGGGATCCGTCCTCAGCGATGCTCGAGGTGCTCGATCCCGCCCAGAACTCGACCTTCAGGGACCACTACATGGACCTGCCGGTCGACCTCTCGGAGGTCCTCTTCATCGCCACCGCGAACGTGCTCGACACGATCCCGGGGCCGCTCCGAGACCGGATGGAGATGATCCCCCTCGCCGGCTACACGACCGACGAGAAGATGCACATCGCCCGCAAGTACCTGGTCCCGAGGCAGATCGAGGCGAACGGTCTGAAGCCCGGCCAGATCGAGTTCACCGACCCGGCGCTCACTGCGATCATCGAGGAGTACACCCGGGAGGCCGGGGTCCGGAACCTCGAGCGGGAGATCGGCACCGTCTGCCGGAAGGTCGCCCGGGATTTCGCCGAGAAGGACGGCAAGGGCAAGAAGGTCAAGGTCTCGGGCAAGAAGGCGAGGGCCCTGCTCGGCCGACAGAAGTTCTTCGCCGAGAGCCGCCGGAGGACCCGGGTGCCGGGGGTAGCGACAGGCCTGGCCTGGACCCCGACCGGGGGGGACGTCCTGTTCGTCGAGGCAACGGCGATGCCGGGGACCGGCAGGCTGGTGATCACCGGCCAGTTGGGCGACGTGATGAAGGAGTCGGCTCAGGCGGCGCTCTCGTTCGTACGGGCCAACGCCTCGCTGGTCGCCCCCGATGTCGCCGAGGAATGGTTCGCCGAGCACGACATCCACATCCACGTGCCGGCCGGGGCCGTGCCCAAGGACGGGCCCTCGGCCGGGGTCGCCATGACGGTCGCCCTGGTCTCCCTGGTCACCGGCAGGCCGGTCAGAAACGACGTCGCGATGACCGGTGAGGTGACCCTGACCGGCCAGGTCCTGCCGATCGGGGGCGTCAAGGAGAAGTCGCTCGCCGCCCAGAGGGCCGGGATCAAGCTGGTGATACTGCCGGAGCGAAACGAGGGCGACGTCGAGGAGATCCCCGAGCATGAGCGGGCCGAGCTCGATTTCGCCTACGTGGACACGGTCGGCGAGGCGGTCTCGATCGCGCTCGGGGACGGCTGATCGGCCACCGGAGCCGATTCGGCGCTATTCTCTTCAGTCCCCTTTCGAGCAGGAAGAGGGCCAAGAAACGAGGGAGGCGAGATGGCCAAGGAATCGATTTCTGACAGGGCAAACAGGGCTTACAGCGCGGCTCGAGAGAACCGCTACATCCAGCGACTGGTCGAGGACGAGGACCTCCGGGCGAGCATCGTCGAGGCGATCGGCTCGGCTCGAAAGGCCTACGACCGGTTCTCGGAAGACCCCTCGCTCGAGCGGGCGACCCACGACCGGCGGGTCCAGAAGGAGCTGGGCAGGGCAGCCGAGTCGCTTCGCGATGCTTCCGAGCGGCTGACTGGTCCCCCGCGGCGTCGGCACACCTTCCGGAACCTCGTGGCCCTCGGTCTGCTGACCGGTGGCCTGGTCCTGATCTTCAGCGAGTCGGCCCGCAAGGCGGCGCTCGACGCGGTGTTCGGTGAGGAAGAGGAGTTCGTCTACACCTCCTCAACCTCGGCCCCGACCACCCCGGCCCAGGCGCAGTCGAACGGCACGCCGGTCTCCGAAGTCCAGGCGACCGACTCCGACAACTAACCGAATCCCGCCCGCCGATCCCGGCCGGGCCGGGACCGTTGGTCTGATCAGTCCGCCGGCTCTCCCCGGGCTGCCCTCAGCCTGCGCCTCGCCTCGTCGTGGTCGATGCCGAGGCCGGTGAGGATGTCGAGCGCCGATGCCCTGACCTGGGCGACGATCGCGCTGGCCGCGAGGTTGGAGGTCTCCTCGAGCGAGGCGGTCGCGAGTGCCGCAGCCTCGATCGCGGTGTCGCGGGAGCCCCTCCGACCCTCCCTGCCGGCCAGGTAGAGGTCGAGCTGTCGGACCGATTCGGCGAGCAGCCGGATCGACTCGACCACCGAGTCGGGCACGTGTTCCCCCAGGGAGTTGGCCCGGACGGCCCCGCGGGCCAGTACCCGGGTGTCGCGGACGATCAGGTCGATCGGCTCGGATGCGGTCTCGAACCGACCGACCGTGCCACTCGCCGACCGCCTGGTCGGGGCCATCCGGACCGTCTCCCGTCCGGCCTCGACCGCCAGCTTCATCTCGCGGACGGCCGGGTCGAGCGCCCGGGCCTCCTCGAGCACCTCTTCGGCCTCCGCCTCGCTCGAGCTGGCAAGCGATGCGGCAACCCGGTCGAGGATCCCGGCCAGGTCGGAGAGCAGGGGTCCGATCCGCTTGCGCCCGATCAGGACCGGGTCGGCCGGGAAGAGTGCATTCGCGGCAAGGGCGATACCGCCTCCGATCGCGGCATCGAGGAATCGGTTGAGCGACTCGGCGAGGTCCGGGACCGGCAGGGCGGCGACCAGCACGGCCGAGACTGCCGCCTGGTTGACAAGGATCCGCCCGCCGCCCAGGAACAGGGCGACGGTCACCGCCAGGCCGACAACGAGGGCCACCTGCCAGGGGCCGGTCCCGGTGCCGAGGACGATCAGGTCGGCAATCCCGATCCCGATCGCCACTCCAAGGGCGAGTTCGAACGCCCGGCGGCCCCGCTGGCGAACGGTCAGCCCGAGCACGATCACGGCCGAGATCGGGGCGAAGAAGGCCTGGTCGTGGCCGAAGACCTCGGTCGCCACCAGCCAGGCCACACCGGCGCTGAGCGCCACCTGGAGGATCCGCCACCGGCGAAGGGAGATCTCGGCAAGGCCGTTCCTCGCGGCCCGGCCGAGGTCCTCGCGGAACCTCACCCTTTCGCGTATTCCGCTCCCGATTGCCATCGGTCCACTATGGACCGGGCACCCGACGGATCCCGTTGCCCGAGCCGGGTGGGGAAGTTGGGGACCGACCGCTCCCGACGTAGCTGATACCGGGAGGAGCCATCCATGGCCCTCGACGGCCGGTCCGCCCCCTAGGTCGGGGGTGGGTATCGATTTCTGACGGGCTACCCGGAAACTAGGAGCGGGGGTCCGGCTTGGGGGAGGTCCAGGGGGCTACCAACCTGCCGGCTATCTCCTCGACGAGACTCTCGATCGGCAGCCTCTCCTGCTCGAGCGAGTCACGGTCGCGGAGGGTTACCGTCCCGTCCTCCATCGTCTGGTGGTCGACCGTGACCCCGTACGGGGTGCCGATCTCGTCCTGGCGGCGGTACCGCTTGCCGATCGAGCCTCCCTGGTCGTACTCGGCCTGGATCCCGGCCCGGCGGAAGGCGTCGAAGACCTCGCGGGCCTTCTCGGGCTGGCCCTCCTTTCCGACCAGGGGCAGCACGGCTACTTTGACCGGGGCGAGCCTCGGATGGAGGTGGAGGACCGTCCTCTCCCGGCCCTCGACTTCGTCAACTTCGAAGGAGTCGACCAGGAAGGCGAGGGCGGCACGGTCGACCCCTGCGGCCGGTTCGATCACATGGGGGAGGTAGCGATCTCCGGTCTTCTGGTCGAGGTACTCCATCTTCTCCCTGGAGAATTCCTGGTGGCGGGAGAGGTCGAAGTCGCCCCGGTTGGCGATCCCCTCGAGCTCCGACCATCCGATCGGGAAGAGGTACTCGATGTCGCTGGTGCCCGAGGAATAGTGGGAGAGCTCGTCCGGTCCGTGGGGCCGCACGGTCAGGAAGCCGGGGCGGATGCCGAGGTCGAGGTACCAGTCGCGGCGAATGTCGATCCAGGTCCGGTACCACTCCTCGGCCTGGTCGGGCGGGACGAAGAACTCCATCTCCATCTGTTCGAACTCCCGGGTCCGGAAGATGAAGTTGCCCGGCGTGATCTCGTTCCTGAACGACTTTCCGACCTGGGCGATCCCGAACGGCGGCGACTTGCGGGCGAAGTTGAGGACGTTCTTGAAGTTGATGAAGATCCCCTGGGCGGTCTCGGGCCGAAGGAAGACCTCGTTCCCCTCCTCGGCGACCGGACCCATGTGGGTCTGGAACATCAGGTTGAAGTTCCTCGGCTCGGAGAGCTCGCCGCCACACTCCGGGCAGACCAGCTCGTCCTCGGGCCCGAGTCCGGCTTCCTCCCGCAGGTGATCCTCCCGCCACCGCTTCTTGCAGTCGCCCAGGCACTGGACCAGGGGGTCGGTGAAGCCCTCGAGGTGGCCCGACGCCTCCCAGACCCGGGGGTGCTGCATGATCGCCGAGTCGAGCGCCACGATGTCGTCGCGCTCGGTCAGCATCGAGCGCCACCACTCGTTGCGGACGTTGTTCTTCAGCAGGACGCCGTAGTGGCCGTAGTCGTAGGTCGAGCCGAGTCCGCCGTAGATCTCGGAGGCCGGGAAGACGAACCCGCGCCGCTTGGCGAGGGCCACGATCTCGTCCATAGTGACCTCTTCGTTTCGCTCGTCTGCCGTCGGTTCGGCCATCGAATAAAGGTATAGGGGCGTTCGTGGGGGCGCGCTGCGATAATCGGCCGAGGATGCCGATCTACGAGTACAGGTGCGACGACGGCCACGAGGTCGAGCTGATGCAGTCGATCACCGACCCGCCGCTCGAGGAATGCCCGGAGTGCGGGAAACCGACCCGGCGCGTCCTCCACTCGCCGGCGATCCACTTCAAGGGGTCCGGGTTCCACAACACCGACTACGGGACCCGTTCGCGGTCCAAGTCCGGGGACGGCTCAGAGGGTGGCGGTTCGGATTCCGGCTCGTCTGACTCCTCGTCGTCTTCCTCCTCCGACTCCTCGAGCGGGGATTCGGCCAAGTCCTCGGATAAGGCGAAGACCGCCGGCAAGGGGTCGGACTCGGGCAAGTCCTCTTCCGGCGATTCCTGAGGGCCGGTCCGGCCCCAGGCCTAGTCGGTCAGCTTGGCGACCGCTCGCTGGCGCTCTTCCACCGGGATGTCGAGGCTCCCATCCGGGCCAGGTCCGGAAGGAACCAGCACGTCGGGCTTGGGGGATCCGGCGAAGATGGTCGAGAGGGCCAGCTGGGGCATCTCGATCAGGCCCATGTCGGAGACGAAGGCCTTCGGGGCGTTCCAGCCGATCACCGGTCCCATTACGAAGTTGTAGGGGAGGCGGAGGGGTGAGGTGAGCCGGGACTTGATCCCGTTCATGATCGACTGCTGGGCTGCGGCCCGATCGAGGTCGTCGTAGCCCAGGGTGTAGGCGCTGGGTGCCGTTCCGGGGCAGGGGCTGGGCTTCCTGGTCCGGGCGTAGGCGAGGGCGTCCTCGCCGTTCAGGGTGTTCTCGCCCTTCTTGAGGTTGATCGTCCAGCCGCCGTTCGCCTCGCCACCCGAGATGTCGGCGCAGAGCCTCACGGGTACGTCTACAACGACGCCGCCGATCGAGTCGATGAAGCCCTCGAAGCCCTCGAAGTTGAGGATGACCACGTGGTCGATCGGGATCCCGAGGAAGTCGGAGACGGTCTCGGCCTGGAGGGCGGCGCCGCCGTAGGCGTAGGCGGCATTGATCTTCTGCGTCGCCTGCCCCGGGATCTCGGCGTAGGAGTCACGGGGAATCGAGAGCTTGTTGAACTTGGCGCCGCCGGCCCGAAGGACCATCAGGGTGTCGGCCCGGGCCCCGCCGCAGCCGTCGGAGGGAGCCGCGCCGGAGGCCTGCTGGTCGTAGCAGCGCTCCTCCTGGGCGGCCCCCGGCTCGAGCGTGTCGGGGCTCCGGCTGTCGGTCCCGATGACCAGGATGTTCTGGGCCTGGAAGAGGAGGAGCGGGTTGCCGTCGAGGGCCGAGCGGGCGCCGCCGTCGAGCTTGAAGGACTGGATCTGGGAGGAGATCCCGAAGGCGAGAAGGCTGATGAAGACCCAGCCGACCACGACGATCACGATCCACCTGACCCAGCGGCGCTTCTTCTTCGGCCGACCATCGGGTGGCGGGACGGTGCCGCGCCGCTGGCGTTCCGGGCCGACTGCCTTCCTCCGCTTGCCGGGGAGTCGATCCTTCAGGGACGGGCCCGGGGTACCGAGGCTCGGCCCCCGGCCGAAGCGCGGCAGGATCCGTCGCCGGCTCCTGTAGACCGTGTATTCGGGCCTGCCGTCCCGTCCTTTTCCGTCGCTTCGCGCCATAAAGGTGAAGAATGCCCCCGGTGGAATGCTATGGAGAGTGAAGAGGCGATCGGCCTCGACCTCGGCGGGACCAAGCTCGCGACCGGGGTGGTCGACGGCGAAGGTCGCCTTGCCTGGAGCGACGAGGTCCCATCCTCCGGTTATTCGCAGGAGGAAGTGATTGACCTCCTGGCGGACGGGATAGACCGCGCCAGGGCCGAGCGGCCCGGCCTTTCCCTGGCCGGGGTCGGGATCCCTGCCCGAGTCGAGTTCGCGACTGGACATGCGATCGGGACGGTCAACCTGGACCTCGAGGACGTGCCGGTCCGCGACCTCCTCTCCGAGCGGACGGGCCTCCAGATCGCCCTCGACAACGACGCCAACCTGGCGATGCTGGCCGAGGCGACCTACGGGGCGGCGAAGGACGTCGACTACGCCCTGATGCTGACGATCGGTACCGGGATCGGTGGGGGCGTCTGGATCGACGGGGGGCTCTACCGCGGGGCGACCGGGTCGGGTGCCGAGCTCGGCCACGTGGTGGTCGATCCCGACGGACCCCGCTGCCAGGGGAACTGCCCCGGCAGGGGCTGTGTCGAGACCTTTGCCTCCGGAACGGCGATCGGCAGGGAGGGCAGGGAGGCCGCTGTGGCGGAGCCGAACTCGGCCCTCGGGCGAATCGCGGCGGGGGGTACCGAAATCACGGCGGTCCAGGTCGGCGAGGCTGCAGCCGACGGTGACCCGGTTGCACTCGGGGTGCTCGAGCGGGCCGGACGGATGCTGGGCGTCGCCCTCACCTCCCTCGCCAACGCCTTCGAGCCCGAGCTGATCGTGATCGGCGGGGGCGGGGTCGCCCTCGGGGACCTCCTGCTCGACCCGGCCCGGGACGAGCTCGCCGCCAGGGCGCTCGACCCGATGTCGAAGACGCCGGTGGTCGCCGCCGAGCTCGGTCCGCAGGCAGGGATGATCGGGGCTGCGACCCTGGCCCGCTCCGAGGCCGGGAGGGGCGCCTGATGGCCGGCCGGCTGACCGTATGCCCGACCCCGATCGGAAACATGGACGACGTGACCAAGCGGGTCCGCGACAGCCTGGTGATCGCCGACTACATCGCCTGCGAGGACACCCGGAGGACCGGCAAGCTGCTCGAGCGCCTCGAAATCAAGCCGCGCCCGCGGCTGGTCTCCTACCACGAGGGGAACGAGGCATCGAGGGCGCTCGAGCTGGTCAAGCGGATCGAGCGGGGTGAGCGGGTCGCGCTGGTCTCGGATGCCGGGATGCCTGGGATTTCAGACCCCGGCTACAGGCTGATCCACGAGGTGATCGAGCGCGGCCTGGAGCTGGTCGTACTCCCCGGCCCCTCTGTCGTTCCGGTCGCCCTGGTTGCGTCGGGCCTGCCGACCGACCGGTGGCGGTTCGAAGGCTTCCTGCCGAAGCGCTCGGGCGAGATGGAGCGGGTGCTGAACTCCGGGGAGACGGTGATCGCCTTCGAGTCCCCCCGCCGGATCGCCGATTCGCTGACCGCACTCGCCGCCCTGGCGCCCGATAGGGAGGCTGCGGTCTGCCGGGAGATGACCAAGGTCCACGAAGAGGTCGTCCGGGGCACCCTCGGCGAACTCGCCCTCAGGTTCCGCGGCGAGGCGAGGGGGGAGATAGTCCTGGTGATCGGACCGGCGGGCAGCACCGGGTCCGGCCACGAGATCGGTTTCGCTGTCGAGGCGCTCCGACGGCTGGTCCAGGCCGGGGCCAGGCCCCGGGCCGCGGCGACCGTGGTCGCCAGCCTGACCGGCACCCGGGCCAACGACCTCTACACGGCCCTGACCGGGCGCCAGCCCCGGCGCTGATCCCGGTCCGGCCTTACCCTTTACCGGGACGAGGTCGAGCCCCAGGATGAGCTTCTACGTAACGACACCGATCTTCTACGGCAACGGCAGCCCCCACCTGGGGCATGCCTACACGACGATGGCCGCAGACGTGATGGCGCGCCACATGCGACAGCGGGGAGAGGACGTCTTCTTCCTGACCGGGACCGACGAACATGGCGAGCCGATAGCCGAGGCGGCCGAACGGGAGGGGATCACGCCCCAGGAGCTGGTCGACCGGACCTCGGAGGAGTTCCGGGAGATGGTCCGCAAGGTGGATGCGACCAACGACTTCTTCATCCGTACGACCGACGGGGGCCACGTCGAGCGGGTCCAGGAGCTGGCGACCCGGATCTACGAGAACGGCCACGTCTACAAGGGGACGTACGAGGGCTGGTTCTGCCCACGCTGCGCAGACTTCAAGGGTTCGTCCGAGATCGGCCCCGACGAGACCTGCCCGATCCACGAGATCCCGCTGACCAGGGAGGAGCAGGAGAACTGGTTCTTCCGCCTCTCGGCCTTCCAGGAGGACTTGGAGAAGCTCTACGCCGAGAACCCCGACTTCGTCGAGCCCGCCTTCAGGGGCAACGAGGCGCTCTCGTTCATCCGGGAGGGCCTCCAGGACGTATCGATCTCCCGCTCGACCATCTCCTGGGGGATTCCCGTTCCGTGGGACCCGGAGCAGGTGGTCTACGTCTGGTTCGACGCCCTGTTCAACTACTACACGGCGCTCGGCTACGCCCGCGAGGGCGAGGACCTGACCCCGGTCTTCTGGCCGGCCTCCTGGCACATCCTGGCCAAGGACATCCTCAAGTTCCACGCGGTCTTCTGGCCGGCCTTCCTGATGGCCGCGGGGATCGAGCCGCCCGAGCGGATGTTCGTCCACGGCTACCTGCTCATGGACGAGAAGAAGATGTCCAAGTCGCTCGGCAACGTGCTCGACCCGTTCGAGGTGATCGACCGCTACGGGGCCGACGCCCTCCGCTTCTACTGCTTCCGGGAAGTGAGCTTCGGCCAGGACGGGAACATCTCGGCCCCCGGATTCGAGGCCCGCTACGACGGCGAGCTGGCCAACGACTTCGGCAACCTGGCCTCCCGGACCCTCTCGATGGTCGCTCGCTACCGCGACTCGGTAGTGCCCGAGGCGGAGGCCGAACCCGCGCTGGCGGCCGACTTCGAGGGCTTCACGGACGGGATCGTCGCCGACCTCGACGAGGCGGCCCTGGGCGATGCGCTCGAGCGTTGCTGGGTCCTGGTCAGGCGCCTCAACCGCTACGTCGAGGAGACCAAGCCCTGGGAGCTGGCCAAGTCGGAAGATTCGGAGGATGTGGCGCGGCTCGACTCCGTCCTCTACGGGCTGGTCGAGGGGCTGGGAACGGTGACCGCGCACCTGGTCCCCTTCCTCCCCGAGAGCACAACCACATTGCTGGCGGCGCTCGGTGGGGGGGAGGCCAAGCTGGCCCCGTTCGGTTCGAGGCCGGGTGGCTACCGGGTCGAGCAGATCGAGCCGCTCTTCCCCAAGGTCGAGTCCGGGGACGGCACCGGAGGGTGATCGATTCCCACAGCCACCTCGACCGCTGCGAGGGGGAGCCGGCCGAGCTGGTCGAGCGGGCCCGGCAGGCGGGGGTGACCAGGATCCTCACGGTCGGACTCGACGGAATCGGCAACCGGCGACAGGTCGAGCTGGCCGAGCGGTTCCCCGAGGTGTTCGCTTCGGTGGGGCGCCACCCGAACCAGGCCGATGGTTTCGGAGATGGGGATGCAGAAGCCCTGGCCGAACTGGCCGCTGACGACCGGGTGGTGGCGATCGGGGAGACCGGACTCGACTTCTATCGGGACAGTGCCTCCCCCGAGGCCCAGCGCCGGGCCTTCTCCGCCCAGATTGAAGTGGCGCTCGCTGCCGGCCTGCCGCTGTTGGTCCATCTCCGGGACCGGGAGGGATCCGAGGAGGCAGTCTCCGAAGCCTTCGAGACCCTCGAGCGAGACGGCGGGGACCTCGACGTGGTCCTCCACTGCTTCTCGGCCCCGGGCCGGGTCGAGCAGGCAGCTTCCAACGGCTGGTACTGCTCGTTCGCAGGCAACGTCACCTACCCGGCAAACGGGGCGCTTCGGGAGGCGGCCGCGGTCGTTCCCGACGAACTCCTCCTGGTCGAGACCGACGCGCCGTACCTGACCCCCCAGTCGAGGAGGAGGGAGCGGAACGAGTCGGCCTACGTGGTCGAGACGGCCGACTGCGTTGCCGAGGTCCGGGGGATCTCGCCGGAGGACCTCGACCGGACCGTCACGGCCAATGCGGCTCGCCTGTTCGGGTGGTGAGGCTCGGCCAGAACTTCCTGCGGGACCCGAACCTGCTCGATGCGATCGTCCGGGATGCCGAGGTCGAGCAGGGTGAGTGCGTGCTCGAGGTGGGACCGGGGGAGGGGCCGCTGACCGAACGCCTTGCGGCAGTCGCCGGAACGGTCCATGCGATCGAGCTGGACCGCTCGCTCGAGCCGGAACTGGAAGCGGTTGCAGCACTGCCGGGGGTGGAGCTGACCTTCGGCGATGCGCTAGATGTCGACCTGGCGTCGCTCGAGCCGCCGCCGAGCGCGATGGTTGCCAACCTGCCCTACTCGGTTGCGGTTCCGGTGATCCTCAAGACCCTGTTCGAGCTGCCGACCCTGAGGCGGTGGACGGTGATGGTCCAGCGGGAGATCGCCGATCGGCTGGCGGCCGGTCCCGGGGGCCGCCAGTACGGCATCCCCTCGGCGATCCTCCAGCGTTCGGCCACCGTAAAGGTGGTCCGGAAGGTCGGGAGGGAGGTGTTCGAGCCGAGGCCCCGGGTCGACTCGGCCGTGATCTCGATCGAGCGGACCGGACCTGCGCCGGACCCCGACTACGTAGCCCTGGTCCGGGCCGGATTCGCCCACCGCCGAAAGGCCCTGGCCCGTTCGGTCGAGACGGCCCGACCCGGCTCGCTGGCGCTGGTCAGGGGGGCGCTCGTCGCCGAGGGGCTCGACGAATCGGTCCGGGCCGAGCGGCTCGGGCCGGACGAGTTCGGCCGGCTTGCCGACCGGATAGGCCCGCTCCCGGGATGATGTGGGGGCGATGACCACCGTCGAGGCACCGGCCAAGATCAACCTCTGCCTCTACCTCGGCCCCCGCCTCGAGGACGGCTACCACCTGATCGCCTCGCTGTTCGAGCCGGTCACCCTCTCCGACTCGCTGACATTTTCCGAAGCCGAGCGCGACGAGGTCGTCTGCCCGGGGGTGGAGGGCGAGAACCTGGCCACGAGGGCCCTTCGGGTACTGCGCTCGGAAGGGTGGGACGTCCCGCCGATGCGGATCGAGATCGAGAAGCGGATTCCGGTCGCGGCCGGACTGGGCGGTGGCAGCGCAGACGCGGCGGCCGTGCTCAGGCAGGCGGCCGGTGAAGTAGGGGACATCGGCGGGATCGCGGCCCTGATCGGGGCCGACGTCCCCTCCCAGATCGACCCGATGGCCTGCCTGGTCGAGGGGATCGGCCAGAAGATTACCTCGCTGCCCCGCCCGGCCGAGCACTGGGTCGTCCTCTTGGCGACCGAACCCGGCCTGGCCACGCCCGAGGTCTTCGAGCGGGCCGACCGGATGGAGCTCTCCCGGAAACCAGGCGAGCTGCCCGGCATCTCGGAGCGCCTCTGGGCGGTCGCCAGCAGCGGGGTCTCCCCGCTCGAGTACCCGGGACTCCTGGTCAACGACCTCGAGCCGGCAGCGATCTCCCTGATGCCGAGGATCGCCGAGGCAAAGGATCGGCTGGCCGATGCCGGGGCCGGACACGTCGGGATGAGCGGCAGTGGTCCGACCGTCTTCGGGCTCTTTCCCGATCGGGCGGGAGCCGAGCGTGCCGCCCGGGACCTCGGTCCCGAGGCGATCCTCTGCGAGGGAGGGGTGGCCGAGCCGGGATGAGCGCCACCAAGGGGCGGAAGGTGCCGGCCTGGCTGAAGGGCAAGCCGGCGCGGATCGCGATCATCCTCCTGCTGGCGTTGGCCGCCTGGCTCCTCTGGAAGCAGTTCTTCCCCGAGCTCGACCTGCAGGATCTGCTCGATCGCTTCGCCCAGTTCCTCGGTCCCTGGACCTACCTGATCGTCGCCGTCCTCGCCTTTCTCGAGACCGGCGCCTTCGTCGGCCTGCTGGTCCCCGGGGAAACGACCCTCCTGATCGGCGGTGCGGTCGCCGGTCTCGGCCAGATAAACCTCTACCTGCTGATCGCGATCGCCTGGATCTCGGCCTTCCTCGGCGATACCTTCAGTTTCTTCCTCGGCCGCAGGCTGGGTCGTGACTTCGTCCTCCGCCACGGACCGCGGGTGGGAATCACCCACGAGAGGTTCGAGAGGGTCGAGGACTACTTCGAGAAGAACGGCGGTCGGACCGTCCTGATCGGCAGGTTCGTCGGGGTGGTCCGGGCGATCGCACCGTTCGTCGCCGGTACCTCGGGGATGGCCTACCCGGCATTCGCGCCGTACAGCATCCTCGGGGCCGGACTCCAGGTCACGATCCACATCCTCGTCGGCTACTTCTTCGCCCAGAGCATCGATGCAGCGGCCGAGTACGTCGGCCTGTTCGCGGTGATCGTCGGCACGATCATCGTCGTCGTCTTCCTCGGCTACCGGGCCTGGCTCTTCCTCAAGGTGCCGGAGAACAGGGTCCGGACGGTCGAGTGGATGGAGGCCCACGGGGCGACCCGTCCCCTCGTTTCCCTGGGGAGGCGCTTCCGGCCCCAGTACGAGTTCATCCTCGATCGCCTGACCCCCGGTGGCAGCTTCGGCCTGGAGTTCACCACCCTGGTCGCGGTGATGGCGGTCGCCTCCTTCGTGGTCGTCGCCTTCACCGAGATCTTCCTCGGCAACGGCGGGCCGACTCCGGGCGATGACACGGCGATATCGGTGGTCGACTTCCTCCAAGCCAGCTGGCTGGACGCGGTCGGTCGGGTGATCACCGTGTTCGGTTCGAGGCCCGTCGTCTACACCCTGGCCGCGATCGCGACCGTTGCCCTGCTGGTCAAGCGAAGGGTGGCCGAGGCGGTCGTGCTGGTCCTGGCCCTCGCCACCACCACCTTCACGGTCGACTTCCTAAAAGATCTGGTCACCCGCCCAAGGCCCGACGGTTCGGGCAACGAAGCCTTTCCCAGCGGCCACGCAGCGATGTCGGTCTTCTACTCCTGGCTCGCCCTGACCATCGCCTTCCGGATCAAGCCCGACATCGCCCGCCGCACGGCGATCGTCGTCGCCGGGCTCTCAGTGACCGCAGTGGTCGGCCTCAGCCGGGTCTACCTCGGTGTCCACTACCTCAGCGACGTCACCTCCGGCTGGGCAGTGGCCGCCTTCTGGTTCGCTTTCTTCGGGGCGATCGCGTTGGTGACTACCCGATTGCGTAAAACTTGAGCGATGCCTGAGGCGATCTCGGACATCCCGGCCAACGTCTGGTTCTTCGTCGCCGCCCTGGTGGTCAGCCTGATCGCCTTCATCTGGCTGGTGGTGGTGCCGACGCTGAGGTCGTTCGGCAGGCCGACCGAGAAGGTCGCGGCCGGTTTCCTCTCGGTCCTCCTGTTCGCGACCCTGGTCACGGTCGGGGTGGTCGGCGGAATGGCCTATGTCTTCTTCTCCAGTGACATCTCCGGAATCGTTCCCTGGTCCTCGGGATGAGCGGCGGGTCCGGCACCGGCCTTTCGGGTGCGGCCGCGCTGGCGGCGGCGATTTCGGAGGGCCGCGGACTGCCAGGTCTCGCCCGAGCGGCCTCCGACGGGCTCGGAATGCCGGTCGCCCTGCTCGACCGGTCCGGGCTGGTGCTCGCGGCAGCCGGGGCGACCCGCGACGAGGAAGCGAGGCTGGCCGAGGGTGGTCGTGGGATCGGCTACCGGGACCTGGCGATCGGTGACCACCCCGTCGGGCAGGTCCGTTGGGTCGGCGAGGAGGATCCCGATCGGGAGCTGCTCGAGGTCCTGACCGCCCTGGCGGCGCTCGAGGTGGAGCGGGCGCGCTCGGAATCCTGGGGCAACGAGGAGCAGGCTGCGACCCTGGTCCAGAGCCTGCTCGAGGACGACTTCGATCCGAGTCGCCTGGTCCCCGAGGCGGCCGAGCTCGGCTGCGACCTCTCGGCAGGTGCCGGCTTCCTGATGGTCCGTGCCCACGCCGGCTCGGCCCAGGCCGGGGATTGGCGCTCCCGAGTACTCGACCTCGCCCTTCGGACCGTGCGTGCGGTCGTCCCCGGAACCCTGGCGGCACTCGAGGACGGCGAGCAGAACGCGACGGTCGGCATGCTCCTGCCGGTCGCCGACGAGGATCGCCTGGTCAGGGCCCAGGAGGCGCTCGATCGGGAGCTGCCCCGCTCCCTCGGCGGGATGGCGGTGACGATCGCCCGGTCGAGGATCTGCCCCGAGCCTGCCGAGTTGGGCCGCACCGCGTCGGAGGCGAGGCTCGCACTGAACGTGGGCGACGCCGAGAGCCGCAGTCCGATCGCCTTCGAGGAGACCGGCGCCTACCGGCTCCTGCTCGGGACCGGTGAGGTGGAGCTCCGCAGGTTCTTCGCCGAGACGGTCGAGCCGCTGGTCGAGTACGACGCCCAGTACGACACCGACCTGGTCGCGACGGTCGAGACCTACCTGGAGAGCGATGCGAACGTCCCGGCCACCGCGAAGAGGATGTACACCCATCGTCACACGATCCGGTATCGGCTCGAGCGGATTCGCGAGCTCTCCGGGCATGATGCGACCGCGACCGAGGGCAGGGAGAGACTCGGCTTGGGGATCAAGGCGATGAGGGTCCTTGGGATCGCACCCGAACGCGGGCCGGCCCGCGAGAAGTCCGGCAAGTAGGCGGTCCCTTCCTTCGACTCCGGGGGGAGGACTCGAACCTCCATTACCGGGACCAAAACCCGGTGGGTTATCCAGTTACCCCACCCCGGAACGCCCGCCGACTCTACCGGCCGTCCGCCAGCCAGCGGCTGCGCTTTTGCCTCCCGCCGGGCCGGTTAGAGTGTCGGTCCATGAACGAAACAGGCAGTGTCCAAAGTCCTGACCAACCCAGCTGGGGTCTCCTGACCTTCGCCGGCATCCTGATGATCATCCTGGGAGCGGTGGCGATCCTCATCCCGGCGATTGCGAGCTGGTTCATCACCGTCTTCATCGGGTGGATCCTGGTCATCGGTTCGCTGTTCATCTTCGGGTCGGCTTTCGGCTTCCGCGAGATAGGGAGGATCCTCCTGCGGATCCTGGTCGCAGTCATCACCCTGATCGCCGGTCTCTACCTGGTGATCAACCCGGGTGACGGCACCGAGACGCTCACCCTGATCCTGGTCATCTACTTCATCGTCGCCGGCCTGTTCCGGATCGGCGCCGGGATCTCGGAGCGCGGCAACGACGGCGCCGGCTGGCTGGTCGTCAACGGCGTCCTTTCGCTTCTGATCGGCCTGCTGGTCGGGATCGACTTCCCGAGCTCGGCCGACTGGGCGATCGGCCTGCTGGTCGGGATCGACCTGATCTTCAGCGGCTGGGTCGTGATCATGCTCGCCTCCGCCGGCAAGCGGGAGGCCCGGGCGGCCTGAAGCCCGGCCGGAGCGGGACCCTTGGCGCCGCCATCGACCACCGCGATCATCATGGCGGCGGGGCGGGGAACGCGGATGCGTTCCCCGCTGCCGAAGGTCCTGCACCCGGTCTGCGGCCGTCCGATGGTGGTCTGGCCGGTGATCGCCGCCGACCGGGCCGGGATCGGCCGGATAGTCGTGGTCGTCCCGCCCGGGAGCCCGGTCGGGGAGGTCTTGCCGGACGAGGTGGAGACCGTCGTCCAGGAGGGCGCGGACGGAACGGGAGGCGCGATCCGGGCTGCCGGGGCTGCCGTGTCGGCCTCCGACGAGGTGGTCGTACTTTCCGGTGACGTGCCCCTGGTCTCATCAGAGGTGATCGGGGGGATGCTCGAGGCCCACCGCGGTGATGGGGCCGAGGTCACCGTCCTGACCACCGTCCTCGAGGATCCGGGCACCTACGGACGGGTGGTCAGGAGCGGGGAGGGGACGATCGAGCGGATAGTCGAGACCAAGGTTGATGGCGATGCCTCGCCGGAGGAGCTCGGGATCCGGGAGGTAAACAGCGGCACCTACGTGTTCAAGGGGGCGGCCCTGGCCGGTGCCCTGGAGGAACTCGACGCCGGCAACGCCCAGGGCGAGCTCTACCTGACCGACGCGGTCGCAGCAATCGCCCGGGCCGGGGGGCCGGCGATCGCCTACACCTCGGAAGACCACGCGGTCAACATGGGGGTTAACGACCGGGCGGACCTGGCTGCGGTCGAGGCCGAGGCGAGGCGGAGGATCGCGATCGGTCACATGGAGGCCGGTGTGACCGTGGTCGACCCGGGGTCGACCTGGATCGACGCCGACGTGACGATCGGCGAGGACGCACGGATCGAACCGGGCACCTCCCTCCGCGGTGCGACAGAGATCGGCGAGGCGGCGGTGATCGGGCCGGGTTCGACGATCTCCGACTCGGGGATCGGAGCCCGCTCGGAAGTGATCCACTCGGTCCTCAACCTCTGCGAGGTGTCCGAGGACTGCCGGGTCGGGCCGTTCTGCCACCTCCGCCCGGGGGCTGCCCTGGCGAGCGGCGCCAAGGCCGGGACATTCGTCGAGGTCAAGAACGCCGAGCTGGGGGAGGGGGCGAAGGTGCCGCACCTCTCCTACGTGGGCGATGCCGGGATCGGGGCCGGGGCGAACCTGGGCGCCGGGACGATCACCGCCAACTACGACGGAGTCCGGAAAAACCGTACTGTCATCGGCCCGAACGCGATGCTGGGGGTTGACACGATGCTGGTCGCTCCGGTAGAGGTCGGGGAAGGAGCCAGGACAGGGGCCGGTGCGGTGATCAGGGAGGACGTGCCCCCGGGGTCGCTGGCGGTGAGTGAGAACCTTCAAAGGAACATCGGTCCCGACGATGCCGGGGCCAAGGGTGGAGAATCAACCGAGTCAGATTCAGGGGAGTAGAGATGGCGCCGACCGAACCCGAGATCCAGACGCAGACACCGAGCACGATTCCGCACGATTACTCGAAGCGGGCGATGGTCTTCGGCGGCCGGAGCTCCCAGGAGCTGGCCGGCAAGATCGCCTCGAAGCTCCAGTTGAGTCCCGGGGAGGTCACCCTGAAGACCTTCGCCGACGGGGAGATCTACGGCCGGTTCGAGGAGTCGATCCGGGGAGCGGACGTATTCCTTGTCCAGTCGACCTGCGCCAACGCCGAGACCGGCATGACCCCGAACGACGCCCTGATGGAGCTGCTGGTGATGGCCGACGCGGCCCAGGGCGCCTCGGCCCACCGGATCATCGCGGTTATGCCGTGGTTCGGCTACGCCCGCCAGGACAAGAAGTCTGCACCGCGCGAGCCGATCACCGCCCGGGTGGTCGCCCGTGCGCTCGAGGCGGTCGGGATCGACCGGGTCCTGACCATGGACCTCCACGCCGGGCAGATCCAGGGGTTCTTCACGATCCCGGTCGACCACATGACCGCGATGCCCATGCTGACCCAGTGGTTCTCCGACCAGTACCGGACCGAAGACCTTGTCGTCGTCTCGCCCGACGCCGGCAGGGCCAAGGCGGCACGTAACTTCGCCCGGAAGCTCGGCACCGAGTGGGCGATCATGGAGAAGGAGCGGCCGGCCCAGCAGGTGGCCGAGATCGGCTACGTGGTCGGCGACGTCCGCGACAAGGTCGCGATCATCTCCGATGACATGATCGACACCGCCGGGACGCTCTGCGCCGCAGCCCGGACGGTGCTCGACGAAGGGGCTCGGAGCGTGATCGCCTGCGCCACCCACGGGGTCTTCTCGGGGAAGGCCTTCGAGCGCCTGCCGTACGAGGAGTCGGGGATCGAGCGGATCGTCGTGACCGACACGATCCCGCTGAGGCCCGGCGCCCCGGACAACATCACCGTACTTTCGGCGGCCGGGACGCTGGCCGACTCGATCAACCGCATCTTCACCGACGATTCGGTTTCAGAGATCTTCGCCGGCGAGAACCAGCTCTTCTAGGCAGCTGGATCCAGGTTCGTTGGACCGACCCGATCCGGGTCAGTCCGTGACGCCGACTCCCAGGATCCGGTCGAACCCCTCGTTGAACAGCCTCGAGGTGCGTTCGCGGTCCAGCTCCTGCTCGTAGACGTAGCGGTGGATGTTGAGCCCGTCGATCATCGACCAGACGAGGAAGAGGGCGTCCTGGGCCGACATCCGGGGGTCGAGCTGTCCCTGCTCCCGAGCCAGATCGATCAGGCTGAGGTAGCGCTCCATCATCAGCCCTTCCAGCTGCCGTATTTCCCTCTCCAGCTCTGGTCGAAAAGAGAACTCGAAGAGGAACCGGTCATAGGTCCGGATCCATGGGTCGATTTCCGGTTCCGACTGGACCCCGAGCCAGGCGGCCTGTCGGAGTTTGGCCGTTGGGTCATCGGCGTCGTTGTCGAGGTCGAAGCCCTTTCGAGCCCAGTGGATCTCGAACGCCCGCGTCAGTATCGCCGACAACAGCTCCTCCCTCGAACCGAACTCATAGGTGAAGGCGGTAGTCGAGGTTCCCGCCGCCTCGGCGAGCGTGCGGAACGAGGTGTTGTCGAGACCGCGCTCGGCGATCACCTTGATGGCGATGTCGAGCAGCTCGGCCCGGCGGATCCCCCGCGCGGTCTCCGTGGCAGTCTCTTCTAGAAGGGTCTCTTCCATCTCGGCTCAGGCTTCCCGGGGGGACACTCGAAAGGATATTCCGGCCTGCGGCTCCAGGCGGCAATCCCCGATTGACGGGTACCGATCTTGGGTAGGGCGATTCCCGGTACCGCCCTTCCGTAGTCTGGGATCGATGGCGGAGCCGCTCAGGATCGGGCACAAGGGAGCCGATGCCCTGGTGCCCGGGAACACGATCGAGAGCTTCGTCCGGGCGGTCGAGGTCGGGGTGGACATGGTCGAGCTGGACGTGCTCTGGCTGCCCGACGGCCGCCCCTCTACCCCGGCTGCCGAGCGCTCGCCCCTGGCCGTGGTCCATGACTGGCGCGAGGCCGAGCGTCGACCGCCCCCCTCCCTGGACGAAGTCCTAGCGGCCTTCACCAGGCCCCCACTCGACCGGGTTGCGATCAACCTCGACCTCAAGCTGCCCGGCAGGGAAGGGGAGGTGGTCGAGGCGATCCACCGACAGGGTCTGGGGGAGCGGGTATCGGTCTCGACGATGGAGGTCTCGTCCCTCATGGCAATTCGCGAACTCGACCCGGTGATCCCACGCGGTTGGACCGTGCCCCGGATCAGCTTCGACTGGACCGTCCCGTGGCTGAGGCCACTCCTGCTGATCGGGGTCGAAGCGGTCCGGCGGAGGCTGCCCGGCAAGGTTGCCAGGGGCCTACCGGAGCTAGGGGTCGAATCGGTCTGGGCATGGCACGGTGCGGTCACCCCGCCGCTGCTCGAGGTGATCCGATCGGCAGGGGTGAGCCTGAACGTCTGGACAGTCGACGACCCGGACCGGGTCGCCCGACTCCGGGCGATGGGGGTCTCGGGGATCTGCTCGAACGACCCGCGGATCCTCAACGAACCGCTGGCCACGGCTGGCGCCCAGCAGTAGAGCCCGGCCTTCAGATGGTGGTGCCGGCCGTCCCCGGGGGCATG
>CAITDZ010000222.1 GCA_903891285.1 uncultured Solirubrobacterales bacterium | reverse complement strand
TCGATGTCCTTCTATGGGGTCATCGAGCAGCTTCTGACCGGATGGATCTTCGGGCTGCTCCCTGCCGGCGAGGTGGAATTCGAGTCGGCGGGCGATCGCGTGGTGGCGATGGTCTGCGACGGGCTTGACAGCGATTAGCCGAGCTGCCTCCGGCGAACTCCGTCGATCTTTCCGCCGGGTAGTCTGTCCCGCATGGAGCAAGACCTAGTTAGGCGGATCGCCTGGAGCGCGATGCTGACTGCCTTCGGGGCACTCGCGAGCATCCTCGCCTCCAGGGTCGCCGCCCTCGCCTACAAGAGGATCTTCAACGAGGATCCGCCCGACTGATGGCAACCCCCGGAGACCCGAACCGGCCCGACTCCGAGAAGACGATCGGCGAGCTGGTCCTCGAGGTGACCGAACAGACTGCGGTCCTCGTCCGCGAGGAGATCGAACTCGCCAAGGCCGAAGTCTCCGAGAAGCTCTCGACCCTCGGCAAGAGCTCGGCTGTCGCCGTCGCCGCTGGCGTCTTTGCATTCCTGGCGGTGATCCTGCTGATGCAGGCGTTTGCGCTCGGGCTCAACTCGCTCTTCTTCGAGGATGAGCCCTGGGCGGGCTACCTGATCGAGGGGATCCTCTTCATCGCGATCGCAGTTGGGGCGGGCCTCTTCGCCAAGAAGACCTTCGCCGAGACCGGTCCGCCGGTACCGACCGAGGCGATCGAGGAGGCCCAGAAGACCCAGGCGATCCTGATGCCCGGGGAGGACGAGGCGTGAGCCCGCCCGATCCGACTCCCGGAACCGGTGGAACCCCGGTACCGCGTCCCGGGGGGGAACCCGGCGCTACCGCTCCCGGTGACGACGCCGTCGCGCGGCCTGTCTCGGGGGTCGATCCCCCCCGAGCCGGAAGGTCGTCGGCCGAGATCCGGGCCGACATGGATGCCCGTCGTCGACAGCTCAGCAACTCGGTCGACACCCTTCGCACCAAGGTCGTCGAGGTGACCGACTGGCGAGGCCAGATCCGTCGTCACCGCCGCGAGATCGTGACGGCGGCGGTGGTAACCGGGTTCGTGGTCGGCGGCCTCCTGGCCCTCAGGCGTCGCTGAGATCCCGCTTGGGAGAGCCTCCGGGTGCCTCCCCCCGGCGGAAGAGGTCGTCAGTCAGCGAAGCAACCCGGTCGAGAAAGAGGACCCCCTCCAGGTGGTCGAGTTCGTGGAGGATGCAGCGTGCCTCGATCCCCCTCACCTCTACCTCGCCCCTTCCGGTCTCGACGATCGCCCGTCTGGGCCGACGGACGATTGCCGTTAGCTCGGGCAAGCTGAGGCACCCTTCCCGGCTGACCTTCGTCCCTTCAGAGACTTCGACCACCCCAGGGTTGACCATGACCACGAGTCCAAGGGGGTCCTTCGCATGGGGGTGTTCGGTCACGTCGACCACCGCAATCCGCGCTGGAATACCGATCTGGGGTGCGGCCAGTCCCACGCACCTTTCGTTCGCCCGCATCGTGTCGACCAGGTCGGCGACTATCGCGTCGACCTCGGATGCCTGGGCCGGGGCAGCGACTTGCTTCAGGATCGGATCTGGGTAGGTGATGACCTCGCGAACCGCCATTTGATCGATCCTCCAGCTGCCGACCCCGGGGGTCGGCGCTCTTTAGATCACCTCGACTTCGAGCTCCGAGATCGAAGCCTCGACCCCGGCTTCCTCAGCCATCGAGGCGAGGGCATCCTCGAGTTCCCCCGCGTTCCCGGGAAGCGCTACTTCCATCATCAAGGTGTAGAGGTGACCGTCGCCCGAGGCGGTCCGCCGGGTCTTCAGGTCGGTGATGTTGACCTCCCGCTCGGCCATCAGCTGGGCGGCCTGGTGGACGATCCCCGGCCGGTCGGCGCCGTAGATCGTGACCACATGGGTCGGCTCCGGACCCCGGTCCAGCTCACTTACCGGACAGAGCGTGACCGCATCGAGTCCCAGCCCCCGTCCGGTCTCGTCTAGTTCGACCCGGAGCCGGTCGACCTGGGTATCGTCGGGGACCGAGACGATCAGCATCACGGCGAACTGGCCGTGGAGCAGGGACATCTGGGAGTCGTCCACGTTTCCGCCCGCTTCGACCAGGATTCCGGTCAGGCCGGCGACTATCCCCGGTCGATCACGACCGATCGCGGTTACTGCGAGGTTCACCTGCCTGTCCCGACGTGCTCGGCCGGGGCGATCCCGAGGGCGAGCAGGCCGGGGCCGCCATGGATGCCGAGGATGGTCGACATCTCGTTCATGAAGATGCCCTCGGTCCCGAAGACCTCCCTGCAGTGGTCGGCCAGTTCCTCCATTCGCTCCGGAGCCTGGATGTGCTGGGCCAACCAGACGTACTCAGTACCTTCCGCGGCCTTTTCGGTCGCGATGTCCTTGATTCGCTGGATGCCTTTACCCATCGTTCGGACCCTTTCGACCGGGTATACGGTCTCGTCGAGGGTGATTATCGGCTTGATCT
>CAITDZ010000221.1 GCA_903891285.1 uncultured Solirubrobacterales bacterium | reverse complement strand
GCTGCGATCGCGGCCGCCCTGGAGAGGTTCCTCGCCGACACGACCCCTGCCCTGGTCCCGTCCGGCCCACCGAAAATGGACCCCTGGCTCCGCCAGGCCTTGATCGACGGCGTCTCGGCCAAGGAGGAGTTCGGGCCGGGCAATCCCCCCGGGTTCGGCTGAGCAGCCCCCGCCCCGGTCCGGCAGAATGCATCGCCCAAAGGAGAGGAGTGAGGGATGACAGTGGTGAAGATCATCGAGTTGGTCGGCAGTTCCAGGATTTCGACCGACGATGCCGCCCAGCAGGCCCTGAAACAGGCCCAGGACTCGATCCGGAACATCCGGGCGGTCGACATCGTCTCGACCGGGATCCGGGGCGAGAACCTCGATGAATACCGGGCCCACGTGCGGGTCGCCTTCCTGGTCGAGGGCAAAGAAGTCAACTGAGCGACTCCGGAACCGTGATCGGGCCTGAAAAGCAAGGTCCGAAGGCCGTTTCCTGCCCTCCCTGAAGGCCCGGCAGGGTATCTTGGTAGGTCGCGTGTTCCGACCTTTCCCCCAGCGAGGGTCCCATTTCCGCCTACCGTGCCTCCCAGAGACCCGGGCAGGCGCCCGCTGCCACCCCAAGCCGAACCCGGTGAGCGCAGGTTAGGGCGATGGAACCTGTGGCAAGCCAGGCCTCCAGGGAGGCACTCCGCTCACCCGAGCGCTTCGACGCCGAGGAAGTCGCGGCCAAGCTCGAGCCGATGGATGCCTCGGGAGTGATCTCCTGGGGGTTCGAGGAGTTCGGCGAGGACCTCTACTTCGCCTGCTCGTTCCAGAAGACGAGCTCGATCATCCTCCACCTGGCGACCGAGATAAACCCGAACGCCCGCTTCTTCTACCTAGACACTGATGTCCTCTTCCCCGAGACATACGCGACCCGCGACCGCCTCGCCGAACGGTTCGGGGTCGAGTTCGAGCGCTACGACTCGATCCCACTGGACGAGCAGGCGAGGCTCTACGGCGACAAACTCTGGAAGAGCGACCCCGACGCCTGCTGCGCGATCCGCAAGGTCGAGCCGATGAAGCGGGCCCTCTCGGAGGTCGAATGCTGGGTGTCGGGGATCCGCCGACAGGACTCCCAGACCAGGGCCGGGGCTCCGAAGTTCAGCTGGGACGGCCGGTTCGGACTCTGGAAGCTCAACCCGCTTGCCGACTGGACCGAGCGGGACGTCTGGACCCACCTCAACTCCCACGGGATCCCCTACAACCCGCTCCACGACCAGGGCTACCCTTCTATCGGGTGCACCCACTGCACGGTGCCGGTCCATCCCGGGCAGTCGGCCCGTGACGGCCGGTGGTTCGGACTCGGCAAGGTCGAGTGCGGGATCAACTAGCGCAGGGCTGACGGGAGCGGCCGCGAGGCGGTCCGTTGCTCTACATTCCCCCGGTCCCGGTGGCCGGTTCAAAGGGAAGCGGAAGACCAGAGAAACCAGGCGCCGGGCCATGACCGGAAGGAAACGAGACGACCAGATGAGCGAGAAGAGACTCCAACTGAGCGAGAGGCAGACAGCCGACTTCGAGATGATCGGCATCGGTGGCTTCGCCCCGCTTACCGGCTTCCAGGGCTCGGAGGACTGGCGAAACGTCTGTGGCCAGATGCGGACCTCGGATGGCGAGTACTGGCCGATTCCGATCACCCTGGCGACCGACTTCGAGTGCGAGGTCGGTGACGTGGTCGAGCTCTCGTCCGACGAGGGCAAGCACCTCGGCCGGATAACGGTCAACGAGATCTTCGACCGGGACGTACAGGTGGAGGCGGAGCAGGTCTACGGCACCACCGACTCCGAGCATCCCGGCGTCGCCGCGATCTACGAGGAGGGGAACAGGTGCATCGCCGGCCCGATCGAGGTCGACGACCTGCCCGACCACGAGGAGGCCTTCATGCGGCGCTACCTCACCCCGGAGGAGTCGAAGAAAGCCTTCGCCGATCGCGGCTGGAAGAAGATCGTCGCCTTCCAGACCCGCAACCCGATCCACCGGGCCCACGAGTACCTGACAAAGGC
>CAITDZ010000220.1 GCA_903891285.1 uncultured Solirubrobacterales bacterium | reverse complement strand
TCCCGGGGCAATCAATCGTCGTTTCGGTCTTCGCGCTCGTCGCGGCGGTCGTCCTGGCGGTCCTTCCGCTCGTCGCGGCGGTCCTCGGCACGATCCCTCCGATCCTCACGGCGATCCTCGCGGCGGTCCTCCGCGTCTTCACGGCGATCCTCCGCATCTTCACGCCGCTCCTCCTGGTCCTCACCCATCTGCTCACCCATCTGCTGGGCCTGTTCACCGATCTGCTCGCCCTGCTGCTGGGCCTGTTCACCGATCTGCTCGCCCTGCTGGGCCTCCTGGCTTCCGTCGTTGCCACCACAGGCGGCCAGGCCGATGGCGGCCGGCACGATCGCCAGCCCGAGCAGCCAACGAAGTTTCGTTCTGCCTTCAGTCATTCCGTTTCACATCCTCTCCCTGGGCGAACGGCCGGGAGCCTACGCCCATCGTGATTGACCCCAATTCGCACCCCGACGGCCCGGCTCTTCGCCGGCGGTTCCGGATGCAGCCCGGGATCCTACCCTCAGGATGCGACGGAGGAGAACTGGGAGGAGTGCGACCCGTCCCCGGTTACAAAACCTGCACATCTGACCTCCGGTCGAGGTTCTAGATTCGAAACTGATGATGGCCGCGCTTTTCATCGTCTGGCTGGCCGCCTTTGGACTGGCCGCCAGGGGCAAGCGGAGCCTCTCGATCGTGGTCGGACTGATCGCCCTGCTCCTCTCACTCGCAATGTTCCGCTTCCACGTGAGCGACAACATCACTTTGAGCCTTTGACCGAGATCTCGGCCTGGGACACCCGAAGCGTCGTCCGACTGTTCAACGCCCTCGGTGCGATCGTCGTATTCAGTGTCGTCTTCGGGGCTTACGGGGTCCAGTTCATCTTCCTCGAGCCTCCCTGTCCACTCTGCCTCCTGATCAGGATCGGGATGCTTGCCACCGGTCTGGGTCTCGTCCTCAATGCCCTGTTCGGGCCGAAGCCGATCCACTACGGCTTTGCCCTGCTCGGGGCGATCTTTGGGCTCTTGGTCTCACTTCGAAATATCGCCCTGCACATCGTTCCCGGTACCGGCTCCTACGGGGATGCCGTCTTCGGCTTCCACCTCTACACCTGGGCCTTCCTCGTATTCATGGCGATGATCGTCGCGATCGCCGTGGTGATGTTCTTCCAGCGCCAGTTCGACCCGCCCAGGGGCGAGGCCCCGAAGGTTGTCAACGTCCTCGCAGTGATCGCCCTTGCCTTTGGGGTCTTCCTGGCTGCGGCGAACACCTTCACGACCGCGGTCGAGTGCGGGATAGGCCCCTGCCCCGACGATCCGACCAAGGTGCTCTGAGCGGATGGACCTTCCCACCCCGTTGATCGCCTCGGCCTCGCCCTTCTACTGGATCCCCTTCCTCTTCCTGTTCGCCGCATTCCTGTTTGCGCTCTGGGGAACCCTTCGGGAGGACTCGGGCGAGCTCGGCGAAGTCGAGGAGCGGGAGAAGTAAAGGGCCTTGCGACGGCTAGAATCGACGCTCCCGCCGGGGTAGCTCAGCTGGTTAGAGCAGCGGAATCATAATCCGCGTGTCGGGGGTTCGAGTCCCTCCCCCGGTATCTGACTCGCTCGATTTCCATGCCCAGTCATCTCCCTCGGTCGAGTGCTCCACCGGATTGGGCACCCGGAGAAAACGGAGGCCCCGGGTCATCCGGGGCCTCCGTTCCAACGCTCTTCCTCTCGACCTTCCCTAACGAATCTCGAGCGGGCCTTCGAAGTCGTAGGGCGTCGGAGTTGCAACCGTCTGGAGTCCAAGGAGGCTGCCGGTAAACGCCGGATCGTCCACCTCGCAGGCACCAGTCTGGGAGTTCAGGTCGTAGGTGGTAGTTGCTGCCCCCACGACCGTGGCCTGACCGTTTCCGGTCCAGATCCGCGGAACGCCCAGGTCTCCTAGAGCGTTCTGGGTACGGAATACGATCCGAGTCGAACCCTGGAGGTTCCTCACGTACCTCTCGACTATGGCAGTGGGCACCGGGGTCGCCGAACTCAAGCCGAGATAGCCCGTTCCCGTACAGGTGGCATCGGTGAACTCGGGGCTTCCCAGCGACTGCATCGTTCCGTCACCGACGTTGTAGAGGTACTGCCCGCCATCGGTACGCTCGACCTGGAAAAGGGGCCATGGGGCGAAGATCGCGCCGGCGCCGAGGAACTTGCCGACGAGCTTCCCGTCAGCGGCGTAGACGGAGGCGAGCTTGCTGGTCGCCGAGTCGTTCCAAGTCACCTTTCTGTAGCCCTTCGGGCACTTCTTCTTGGCCTTCTTGCCGAACCGCATCTTCATCTCGCCCGTCTTCTTGTTGACGCAGGCGGTAAGGGTCGCTGCGCCTGCCTTCTCGGCGGGTACCGCGACCGCGGATACCGCGAGCGCGAGGAACAACGCGATGCCGGCGGCGACGATTGGATTAAGTCGAATGGACATATGGGGAACCCCCTTGTTCGTGGATCTACCGTCTCTGGTGAACGTACTCCTGAGACAGTAACCCCACCGAAATGGCGGGGTTACGGGTCGTCGCCTCGAAGGCGGTGAAAACCGTCAACTGGAGCCGAATGCCTGCCGATAGCGGCTATCGACGACCGATCGGCCCGGTGACCCTCGCAATCGGGCAGGGGCGATACCGTATGGACCAACGGCAAACGCTTCCGTTGGCCCAGCCGCGGGAGAGAACAAGGAGACCGAGATGACCACGGCAACCCCTACCGAGCTCGACCGGACCAGGATCAAGGAGCTGACCCTCCGCGAGACCGAGACCCTGAACGAGCGGACGCAGAAGTCGGGCGAGGTTTATGAGGAGGCGCGCAAGCACCTCGCGGGCGGGGTCGCCAGCTCCTATCAGCTTCGCGAGCCGTGGCCGATCTACATGGAGCGGGGCGCCGGACCGCTGGTCTGGGACGTGGACGGCAACGAGATGTACGACTTCCACAATGGCTTCGGGTCGATGGTCCAGGGCCATGCCAACCCTGCGATCGGCAGGGCCGTCCAGGAGCGCTACGGAATGGGGACGCACTTCGCCGCCCCGACCGAGGATGCGATCGCAGTCGGCGACGACCTCGCTGCACGCTGGGGTCTGCCCAAGTGGCGCTACACGAACTCGGGCTCGGAAGCGACCATGGACGCGATCCGGATCGCCCGCGGCCACACCGGGCGCGATGACGTGGTCAAGATCTTCGGGTCCTACCACGGCCACCACGACACGGTGATGGTCTCGATCGGGGTCGAGTACGACCAGATCGGTGACCACGAGGACATGGCCTCCCTCCCCTACGGTGCCGGAATCCCCCAGGCGATCGTCGACCAGGTCATTGCCGTGCCATTCAACGATGCCGGCGCGATGGAGCGGCGTCTGGTCCGGATGCGCGACGAGGGACGCCTGCCGGCCTGCGTGATCATGGAGGCAGCGATGATGAACCTCGGCGTGGTCCTGCCCGAGCCCGGCTACCTCGAGGAGGTCCGCCGGATCACCGAAGAGATGGGCGTCGTGCTGATCTTCGACGAGGTCAAGACCGGGATCACGATCGCCCCCGGTGGTGCGGTCGAGAAGTTCGGCGTCAAACCTGACCTGGTCACCCTCGCCAAGGCGCTCGGTGGCGGCTTTCCGGTCGGGGCGATCGGGGGAACCGAGGAGGTGATGGCCTGCGTCGAGGACGGATCGGTCTACCAGGTCGGCACCTACAACGGAAACCCGCTCTGCATGGCGGCCGCGCGGGCCAACCTCGAAGAGGTCATGACCCCCGATGCCTACGCCACCCTCGACCGGTTGAACGACCGGATCCTCGAGGGCTGCACCGAGGTGATCGAGAAGCACAACCTCCCCGGCTACGCAGTCGGGATCGGGTCGAAGGGCTGCGTCACCTTCTCTCCGACCAAGGTCATCGACTACGAGACCTTCAAGGCGAACCAGGATGCCGAGCTCTGTGAGCTGGCCTGGCTGTTCAACATGAACCGCGGGATCTTCATGACCCCGGGTCGTGAGGAGGAGTGGACTCTCTCGGTCACCCACACCGACGAAGCGGTCGACCGCTACGTCGAGGTGTTCGAGGAGATGGCCTTCGAGCTGACCCGGCCGTAGGGGTCAGAAGACCAGGACCAGCAGCCCGAGGACGAGCAGGATCACGAGGACCCCTGCCACGACCTTGACCACGGGACCCGACATGAAGAGGTCCGGGGTTCCCGTGGCATCGTTGTCGACGCCAAGTTCGCGCATCTCTTCGGCGATCTCTTCTTCCGTCTCGGGTGGCTTCTCCATCTGCCCACCCTATTGGCCGCCGGCACCCGGTGTCATGGCACCATCCCGGCGAGGAGCCAGATGACCGAAGGCCAGGAACCGGGTGTCGAGGAGCGGGAGCGGCTCGACAGGAATCTGGAGGAGATGCTTCGGGAGCTCCGTCTGGCGATCCCGGGGGTGACGGTACTGCTCGGCTTCCTGCTCGCCCTCCCATTCCAGACGAGATTCGGCGAGGTGACCGACTTCCAGGAGGCCGTCTACTTCGCCTGCCTCCTCCTCACCGCGGCTTCGGTCCTGCTGCTGATAGCCCCGACCGCGTACCACCGACTCACCTTTCGCCACCAGATGAAGTCGCACCTGGTGCCGCTCGGCAACCGGCTGGCGATCCTCGGCCTGGTCGCCCTGGCGCTCTCGGTCACCGGGGTGGTGGTGCTGATCACCGACTTCCTCTACGGCGCCCTGACCACGGCGATCATCGGTGGCGCCTACGGCCTCCTGTTCGCGGTCCTCTGGTTCGCCCTGCCGATATCGGCCCGGATCGAAGAGGAGTGAACGGTCGGCCCTGGTTCAGGGCTCGATGATCGGGAACCAGGGACTGAAATCGTCCAGGAGATCGATCAGGGCCACGAACTCGGCTGCTCCCTCGACATCGCTCAGCTCGGCCGCCACCTCGTCGGCACCGGTTATCCCGGCGGCGATCCGGTCGAGCAGGTCCCGGCTCACCTCCAGATTCCGGACCGAACCGGATCCAAAGGCATCGGGCGACTGGTGGAGTACCCCGTTCGAGAGCTCGAGCCTGACCCCCTCTCCGGTCTCGGATACCGAGAGGTCCAGGACGAGGTCCTTCCCCTCTGCCTCTCGACCGTTCAGGCGAATGGCCAGGAAGTCGAACAGGGTGGAGAGCGACAGGGCACGGATCGAGTCGGGACTCGCGGAATCGGCCGGCAGGGGTATCTCCGGGGTGCCGTATCGGAGTTCCTGGGCTCCGGTCAGGTATGCGTTTCGCCAGGTTGCCGATTCGGCCTGGTAGCCGAGCTGCTCCATGGCATCGGCAGCGAGGAGCCGTGCCTCGCGATTACCGGGATCGGCAAATACGACGTGGTTCAAGACCTCGACTACCCAGCGGTACTCGCCGGCATCGAAGGCCTCCCTTGCCCGGGTGATCACCTGGTCGGCCCCTCCCATGTACTCGACGTAGCGCTCGGCGGCGGGAACCGGTGGGAGTGGTTCGAGGCGCGCCGGGTTGCCATCGAACCAGCCCAGGTAGCGGGTGTAGGTCGCCTTGACGTTGTGGCTGACCGTGCCGTAGTACTCCCGGACGGCCCAGTGCCGGGCCAGCTCCGGCGGGAACCGAACCTCTTCGGCGATCTCGGCCGGTGTCAGCCCCTGGTTGGCCAGCCTCAAGGTCTCGTCGTTGATGTACCGGTAGGCGTCGCGCGAGGCCATCAGCATCTCGAGGATCCGCTCACTGCCCCAGACCGGCCAGTGGTGCATCCCGAACATGACCTCGGCGTCGGCGGCCCAGCGATCGATCGTCCGGTTCAGGTAGCGGGACCAGGCGAGTGGGTCCCTCACCTGGGCGCCACGGATCGGATAGGTGTTGTGGAGCGTGTGGAGGCAGTTCTCGGCCGCGGTGAGGGCTTTCAGCTGGGGCAGGTACCAATGCATCTCGGCCGGAGCCTCGGTGTCGGGGGTGAGCATGAAGTCGAATTCGACCCCATCGATCTCGAGCGGGCCGTCCTCGGACACCTCTTCGGTCGGGGGGATCAGGGTGATCGTGCCGAGGGAGATCCCGGCCCCGATGCCGGCCCCGACCGTGCCCTTCTCATCGGGTACGAGAAGGACCCCGAACTGGTACATCGAGCGCCGGCTCATCGCGTTCCCGGCCATCACGTTCTCCGAGACCGCTGCCTCGAGGAATCCCTCCGGGGCGATGATCCTGACCTTCCCTGAATCGACATCCTCCTGGTCGACCACACCCCTGACGCCCCCGTAGTGGTCGACGTGGCTGTGGGAGTAGACGACGGCAACGACCTCCCTGCCGGGCCTGTGGGCGAGGTAGAGGTCGAGCGCGGCCCTCGCGGTCTCGGCCGAGATCAGGGGATCGATCACGATCAGGCCGGATTCACCCTCGACGATCGTCATGTTCGAGAGGTCCATGTTCCGGACCTGGTAGAGGCGGTCGGTCACCTGGAAGAGGCCACCCCTGCCGATCAGGCCGGCCTGGCGCCAGAGGCTCGGGTGAACGGTCCCTGGGGCCTCGCCCTCACGGGCAAAGGCCAGGCGGGCCGGGTCAAAGGCAGGCAGGATGCCCTCACCGTCTATCGGGCCCTCCGGTGGTTCGGCGACCAAGCCGCGCCCGGCGTCCTCGAAGTCCCGCCGGTCATCCCAGGCGAGGCCCCTGGAGGCCTCCTCGATCGCCCTCGCGGTTGCCTCGCTCGCTTCCTTCCTCTCGATCTCTCCCCCGTCCATCAGGGGGCCGACTCTACGGATTCAGGGTCCGGGTCGGTCGTCTCAGGTGACCGAGAAGAGGTGGAGTTCGGCCCGTCCGAGGACCTCGGTCCGATCCGGCAGGGCCTCGACCTCGGCCGCGAATGCCTCGGGCTCCACCCGACCGGCACCAGGTCCCATCCGGACCAGGTCGGCCACCTCGTCGGGTGTGAGCGACATAGTCCACCCGATAGCGGCAGATTCAACTGCCTGGTCGAGGTCCTCCATCGTCCTGGCGAGACGTTCCCGCTTCTCGGGATCGACGGTGATCATCCCGAAACCCTCGGGGATCCCAGCCAGGTGATCCGGAGCCCCGGTGACCACGATCGCAAGACCGCCCGGACCGAGGACTCGCCGGATCTCTGGGCCGTTCCGCGGCGCGAAGACATCGAGGATCAGGGCGACCGATCGATCCTTCAGCGGCAGGCCCTCCCAGATATCGGCTACGGCCGCTGCGGCCCGCGGGTGGCACCGGGCCGCCCGCCTGGCCGCGTACTTCGAGTTGTCGAGACCGAGGCCGAACCTCTCGGGCAGCTCCTCGAGTGCCCGTTCGAGGTGGAACCCGGTCCCGGTGCCCAGGTCGACCACCGGCCCACCGACTTCACTCCCATCGAACTCGAGGAGGGCCTCCCTTATCGCCTCAGTGACCGGATCGAACAGGCCGGCTCCGAGTACGCGGGTCCGGGCGTCGAGCATCTCTGGACGATCGGCGGTGTGGGTCTTGCCCTGGGGGCCGAGGAGGTTGGCGTAACCCTGCTTGGCGATGTCGAAGCTGTGGCCTTCCGGACAGGCGAGGCCGTCAGCGGTGCGGGAGAGATCGCCACCGCAGACCGGGCAGGCGAGCCACTCGAGGAATTGCTCGATTTCGGCCAACGGGTCGTCTTGGCCCGGGCAGCCCGAGTCAGCCGGGGCTTATTCCGCCGCTCGGGGCGACCCCGCCGCCGGACCCGGGGTTGACCGGGGCCGCGCCGCCTCCATCATCGGGCACCGGCGCAGGTGCTGGGGCAGGTGCGGGCGCTGGTGTCGTCCCCGAAGTCGATCCGGAGGTCGAACCGGAAGTCGAGCCGGTGTCGGTGCCGTCGTCAACCGAAGGTGTCCCGCTCGGTGCCTCGGGATCCTCGGCGCAGGTAGAGAGGCCATACTCGTCGGCCGCTTCCTGGAAATCCGCCAGGTCCTCCTCGTCGGAATCGCTTTCACCGAGCGCTCTGGCCGCCGAGATCACGGCCGTCGGCGGCGATCCGTCGGAGGGATTCCCGAGCTCGTCCAGGCGGTCGGCGAGACCGTCGTAGATGTCGGCCCTCTGCGCAGCTTGCTCGGTCGCATCGGC
>CAITDZ010000219.1 GCA_903891285.1 uncultured Solirubrobacterales bacterium | reverse complement strand
GTCAATCCGGCCAGGGAGCCGGAAACCGACTGGACGGTGCTCGACTACCTCGACGCCGTACTTCACGTCTTCACCGGGGACGCCCGCACGACCTACGACCTCGAGGATCTCTGGTACGAGGCCCCCCGGGTCGAGTTCGAGTCAGACCCCGCTGGCGGAAGCGGCGACGGGGAGGCCATCACCGGCTGAGCGCCTGGCCCCGGCCTCCTTACGCCGGTAGAATCCTGTGAACGCTTCCTTCGGAAGCGACCCATCCAGGGGCTATAGCTCAGATGGTAGAGCGCTTGCATGGCATGCAAGAGGTCCCCGGTTCGATCCCGGGTAGCTCCATTCGACCTTTCTCAGGCGTTCCATGGGCGTTGACCTCTTGCCTCTGGTTCTAGGATCGACTGATGATGTTCCGGATGCCTGCCGAGTGGGAGCCCCACGAGATGACCCTGGTCGCCTGGCCTCAGCGGGAAGAGGCCTGGCGGGGAACCGGGATAGAGGAGGCCCGGCGTTCACATGCCGAGGTGGTCGGAGCGATCGCCGCGTTCGAACCGGTCCTCCTGGTCGTCCACCCCGACCAGGCCGAGGCGGCCCGACGGGCGGTGACCGCCGACGGGGTCGAGGTCTTCCCGGTGCCGATAGACGACTCCTGGCTCCGGGATTCCGGGCCGATCTTCGTGGTCGACGGCGAGGGAGGGCGGGCCGGAGTGGACTTTCGGTTCAATGCCTGGGGGGAGGCCTTCACCCCGTACGACGACGACGCCGCGGTATCCGAGCGAATCCTCGAGCACCTCGGCATCGAGAGGATCCCCAGCGAGATGGTGCTGGAGGGTGGCTCGATAACGGTGGATGGCGATGGGCTCCTGGCGACGACCGAGCAATGCCTCCTCGCACCGACCCGGAACCCCGGCATGGACCGCGAGGGGATCGAGGATGAACTCCGGGAGAGGTTGGGGGTGAACCGGGTTCTCTGGCTCGGTCGGGGGCTGGTCGAGGACCTCGACACCGATGGCCACGTCGACAACATCGCTGCCTTCATCGGCCCGGGACGGGCGGTCGTCCAGACGGTGGAAGCAGATGACGACCCCAACCACGATTCAGGCCGGGAGAACGTCGACCGGCTGGAGGAGGCCGGGGTTTCGGTCGAGGAGTTCGACCTTCTGCCGAGGATCGAGCGCGATGGCGAGCCGGTAGTCGTCCCCTACATGAACTTCTACCTGGCCAACGGAGCAGCGATAGTCCCGGTGGGTGGCTACGACCCCGACATGGATGCCGAAGCGCTCGCGCGGCTCGGCCGTCTCCTTCCCGGGCGGGAGATCGTCGGGGTGGACGGCCGGACCCTCGCCCTCGGGGGCGGCGGCGTCCACTGCATAACCCAGCAGGTTCCCGTCGTATCCCCGGCGGAGGCGGCGTGAGCGGGGTCGGCTACGAGCTGATCGAGGCGATCGGGTCGGTACCGGACTCGCCGGCAAGGACCCGCGATCCGGAGAGGCCCCCGTTCAGGATCGCCGCCGTGCAGAAGGCCTGGGACCCGGACCCGGATCTCCATCGGACCGGGCTGGCAGAGGGGGTGGCGATAGCTGCTGCCTCGGGGGCGGAGCTGGTCTGCCTCCAGGAGTTGACCCTCTCCCCGTATTTCGCGATCCAGCCGGACGACCGCGAATCACGCGACCGCCACGTCGAGGAGCTGCCTGGAGGGCCGACCTCGGCCTTCGCGATCGAGGTAGCCCGGGAGAACGAGGTCTTCCTCCATGCGTCGCTCTACGAGGAGACCGGGGGTGATGAGCTCGGCTTCAACACTGCGATCTGCGTCTCCCCCGAGGGCGAGATCATCGCCAGGACCAGGAAGCTCCATATCCCGGTCACCGCCGGCTACCACGAGGACACCTACTTCAGTCCGGGCGATACCGGCTTTCCGGTGGTCGGGGTCGGTCAGGCGAGGGTCGGCTTTCCGACCTGCTGGGACCAGTGGTTCCCCGAGCTCGCCCGGGCCTACTCCCTGGCCGGGGCCGAGGTGATCGTCTATCCGACTGCGATCGGCTCCGAGCCGGACCACCCCGACTTCGACACCGAGCCGCTCTGGCAGCAGGTGATCGTGGGGAACGGGATCGCCAACGGGACCTTCATGGTGGCGATCAACCGGATCGGCACCGAGGGCCCGGTGACCTTCTACGGGTCTTCCTTCATCTCGGACCCTTATGGCCGGGTGCTGGCCCAGGCCCCACGGGAACGGCCCGCCGTCCTGGTGGCAGACCTGGACCTCGACCAGCGACGCGACTGGCTGGAGCTCTTCCCCTTCCTCGATACCCGAAGGCCCGACGCCTACGGATCCCTGGTCGACCCGACTGGGGGGTGAGCGGGGCGGCCGGTCAGCCGTCCCGACGCTCGGCCCAGCGCTTCAGGCCCTCGGTCGCGTCGGAGGTCAGCATGTCCTTGACCTTGTCGGCGACCGGCCCCTTGACCAACAGGCCGAGTACCCGTCCGGTGTCTGCTTCGAGCCGGTAGACGGCCCTGGTCACCGCGTCCGAGACCTCCTCGAGGAGCCAGGAACCCTTCAACCACTTGAGGTCGCCCTTCTCCTGCTCCCAGGTCATCTTCGTCTCGGGCTCGTAGGCGAAGGAGATCCGTGAGGTGACGGCCCGGACCTTGGCGTCCGAGGTGATCTCGACCAGGGTCCCTCGACCTTCCGAGTCCGCCTCGAGGATCTTCGCCTTGACCATCGATTCCTGCCACTCCGGGGTGGTTTCGAGGTCGGCGATGATCGCCCAGCAGGTGGCGCGGGGCGCCTCGATCTCAATCGAACGTTCTGCGGTGAGGATTCCCATCGCGCGCGGGATGGTAGCCGGACGGCGTAGCTCGTGTCATTCGACACCTGAATGGGCGCCCCCGGCCGATTCCCGGCGGCCCGTATCCTTGATCAGTGGCCGAGCAACCAGGGTCGGACCCTTCAGCGATGAGGCTGGAGGGAATCCACCACATCAGCTGCATCACCGGGGATGCACCCCGCAACGTCGAGTTCTACGTGGGGCTCCTCGGCATGAGGATGGTCAAGAAGACGGTCAACCAGGACGACCCGTCGGTCTACCACCTCTTCTATGGGGACGAGCAGGGAAGCCCCGGGTTTGACCTGACCTTCTTCGAATACCCCGGGGCCTCACCCGGCCTGGCCGGCCCCGGGATGATCCACCGGATCGTCTGGCGGGTCCCTTCGACCGATTCGATCAGCTGGTGGCGCGAGCGGCTCGAGGGGGCCGGAGTCGAGACCGGTGGGGGGGACGATTCACTTCTCTTCTCGGACCCGGAGGGTCTCAACCACGAGCTCACGGTCTACACGGGTCCCGACCCGGACCTCATCCCACTCCATTCCGAGGTTCCCCCAGAGCATGCGATCCGCGGCTTCGACTCGGTTCGTGCCTGGTCGGCCAATGGACCGGCGACCGCTTCGGTACTGGTCGACGTGCTCGGCTTCGAGCAGTCGGGACCCGAGTCCTGGACCACGACCGATGGCGGTCGCACCGGCACCTACCACCTCGATCAGCCCCCGGGTCACTACGGAAAGCCCGGGGCGGGCACCGTCCACCACATCGCCTGGGCGACCCGACTCGACCAGCAGGAGGCCTGGCAGGAGCGGGTCACCGCATCCGGGCTCTTCGCCACCCCGGTGATCGATCGCTTCTACTTCGAGGCCGTCTACTTCCGGGAGCCGGGTGGGGTCCTGTTCGAACT
>CAITDZ010000218.1 GCA_903891285.1 uncultured Solirubrobacterales bacterium | reverse complement strand
CTCCTGCTGATCTCGCTGATCAACCTGCGGGGGATCACCGAGAGTATGAGGTTCAACTTCGGACTGACCCTGATCGAGCTGGGCGGTCTCTTCCTGGTGATCGCGATCGGGGTGGCTGCCCTCGCGGATGGACTTGGGGAGCCGGCACGGGCAGTCGAGTTCAGCCCGGACGCCCCGGTCTTCCTGGCGATCCTGGGCGGAGCCGGAATCGCCTTCTTCGCCCTGCTCGGGTTCGAGGACTCAGTGAACCTGGCCGAGGAGACGAAGCGGCCGCGGATCGACTACCCGTGGGCGCTGTTCGGCGGCCTGCTGGTCGCCGGGGGGATCTACGTGGCGGTGACCGTGATCGCCTCGATGGTCGTGCCGACCGCGACGCTTGCCGGATCGAGCGCGCCCCTGCTCGAGGTCACCTCGGTCGGCCCCCTTGCGGTCCCCGACCGGGTCTTCTCGGCGATCGCCCTGTTCGCACTCGCAAACGGAGCCCTGATCAACCTGATCATGGCCTCACGCCTTACCTACGGGATGGCCCGGGAGGGGGTGCTACCCGAAGGGCTCGGCCGTGTGCTGCCGAACCGACTCACCCCCTGGTCGGCGATCGCCTTCACCGCGACCCTTGCAGCGCTGATCCTGGTCTCGGGTGACGTAGGCGACCTGGCCGAGACGACCGTACTCCTGCTGCTGGGAGTGTTCGCCACGGTCAACGTGGCCGTACTGGTGGTCCGAAGGAGGGATCCCGAACAGGGGGATTGGTTCCGTGCGCCGACCGCGATGCCGATTCTCGGGGTGGTCGCCTCGATCGGCCTGATGACGACCAAGGACGCCGAGACCTTCGCCAGGGCAGGCGTCCTGCTTGCGGTCGGGATCCTCCTCTGGGCGATCAATCGCCTCGTATCCAGGCGCCGTCCAGGCGAGTGATCGAGGTACCCCTCAGGAGTCGCGCTTCTTGCGCTTGCGGGGAGCCTCCCCCCGGTCGGAGTAACCGGGCCCCTCGGTGAGTTCACCGGTCTCGACCACCTCCTCGACCTCTACCTCCTCGGCCTCACCCTCGATCACCCCGTCGCCGGAGCCCTCCCCGTCCCGGTTGGCTCCACCCCCGAAGAGCGGCCCGCCCTTCGGCCATGGTCTGGCCTCGCCGGAGCCCCAGGCAGGCGGCCTTCCGCCGGGAACCCAGCCCGCGAGCAGCAGACCCAGATAGATGAACCAGGCGAGGGTGAACAGCGTGAAGAACGAGAACACCACACCGAGTGCGATCCCGAGCGAGCCCCAGAAACGACTGAGTAGTCCGGTTCGAAGCCCCCAGAGCGCCGTGTAGACGACAGCGATCGTGAAGCCGAGCAGTCCGGCAAGACCGAAGCCGGTCTCGATCCCGGCGACCGAGGTGGACGTCCGCTCGTCCCGGGCCGCCTGCTCCTCGCAGGTCGCCTTCGGATCGTCCGGCGCGGCTCCCTCCTTCTCCGCCTGGCGATCGAGGCATCGCTGGATCGCTGCCGGGCCGTCCTCGGTGAATTTCCCTGCCGCCTCGGTCACCGCGATCGCCCCGAGCAGCGACCCTGCGGCGAGGAAGATCGGGGCGACGATCACCACGCCGAGGAGCCCGGAGCGGACCCGTGAGGCCCTCGCAGCCGCCGCCTTGAACAGGAAGACGAGCGGAACCGCGAGGAGGACCCAGCCGATCGCCTGAACGACGCTCGCCAGGATCAAAGGCGTGGGATCGGCATCGATGTCGCGGAGCTTCTCGGCCAGGCCGGCCGAGGTCCGGACGGCGGCGGCCGACTCACCAAAGGTGGCGAGTATCAGTGCGACGCCGGCGACCGAAGCGATTCCCGCCGGCAGAAGCCAGCGGCGCTCCCGCTCGACTATCGCTTCCCTCTCAGGCATTGGGCATCAGGATCGGTCCGGCTCG
>CAITDZ010000217.1 GCA_903891285.1 uncultured Solirubrobacterales bacterium | reverse complement strand
GCGGTCGTTACCCACGACGTTCCGGCGAACGCAGTGGTCGCCGGGATCCCGGCGAGGGTCATCCGGATGCGGGAGGAGCCACAGTCCCTCACCTGGCCCGATCCTGTCGAGCCCGACCCATCAGACCCTGGCGTCCTCGACCCTCCTGCCGGCTGAGCGACTCAGTTCGGGTCGGTGACCGGCTGGAGGCTCCGGTAGAGGGCCTCGGTCTTCCCGGCCACGTCCGCCCAGTCGAAGGACCTGATGTGGGCGAGGCCTTCCTGGACCATCCTGCGACTGAGGTCCTCGTCGGCCAGGACCTCGATCGCGGCACCGGCCAGATCTTCCGGATCGCTCGCCCGGAACCTCAGGCCGGCACCCTCCAGCGGAACCACCTCACGCAGACCACCTGTGTCCGCAGCGATGCATGGACATTCGGAGGCCATCGCCTCGAGGGCCACCAGTCCGAAGGGCTCGTAGATCGAAGGGACCACGGTCAGATCGGCGATCCGGTAGAGCGAAGTCAGGACGTCATCACCGATCCAGCCGAGGAAGGTCCCGTGCTCCATCAGGCCCAGGTCGCCCGCAAGGCGATGGAGCTCCTCCTCGTGGGTCCCCGAGCCGGCGACCAGGAACCGGGTTCCCGGCATCTCCTCGATCACCCTCGGCATCGCCTCGAGGGCGAGCTGGAAGCCCTTCTCGTAGACCAGTCGACCGATCAGCAGGACCAGCTTCTCGTCGGGCGCCGCGAACCGTTCCCTCAGCCCGGCCAGCATCTCCGGGTCGGCTTCGGGCAGGTCGTCGGGATCTATCCCGTTGTGGATCACCTCGACCCGGCCGGGCTCGGCTCCAAAGACGTCGATCACCTGGTCGCGCATGAACTCCGAACAGGTGATCACCCGATCCGAGCGATTGGCGATCCAGCGCTCGACCCCGTGTATGTGGGACTGGGGATGGCTGTCGACCCAGCCCTGGTGCCGGCCGTATTCAGTCGCGTGGATCGTGGTCACCAGGGGGGAGTCGAATCTCCGGGCGAGATGGTCGCAGGCCGAGGCGACCAGCCAGTCGTGACCGTGGACGCAATCGAAATCGAAACGGTCGCCGAGATCCACCCCGGCAGCCAGCATGTCGGAGTTCATCCGCTCCACCCAGGTGACGAACTCGGCCAGGTCGGATGGGCGTTCCGGTTCGACGATGCGGTGGATGTGGACACCACCGACCTTCTCCTCGACGTCGCTCTCGTCCCCACCCCTGGTCAGCACGTGGACCTCGACGCCCCTGTCGACGAGTGCCTCGGAGAGCTTCCTTACGTGGCGGGCGAGACCGCCCTCGATCAGGGGCGGGTACTCCCAGGAGACGATCAGTGGTCTTGTCACTTCGTTCGCGCTTTCCGGTCCTCAGGGAGTGGTGAGCGAGGCCATCTCGAGGTCGGGTGAAAGGGACCTCAAGGTCGGGTCGGGCTCTTCTCCGCGGGCGGAGTGTATGGCTTCGTAGGCGGCGCTGGCGTGAGCGACCGCCCGCCTGAAGGGGTAGTCACCGGCCTGGCCAGTGGCGTCGAGGAAGGCCCAGTCGCTCGCCTGGACCGCGAGCATCTCCCTCGCCGCCCTGTCGGAGGCCGGAGGCCCGAGACCGGAGGCAATCGCGCCCAGGACGGCGAGCTCGACCCGCCTGGCCCCAGCCGATATGTCTGCCTGGGCCGGGGAATCCCATGTCCTCAGATCCTTGCCTGCGCCCCAGGAAGCGGGCATGAGGGCATCTTCGCGCCCGGGTCGACCGAGCTCACCACCTGGGGTCGTCAGCCGAATACCCCGTTCGGCGGCACCATCGAGGACTGCCTCGAGCCAGATCGGCCCCTCGGCCCACCAATGCCCCATCAGTTCCATGTCACAGGCGAAGACGACCAGTCCGTCCTTACCCCGTTGCCGCCGGAACCCCTCGAGCCTCTCGGCGACGCCGTCGAGGAACCTCCCGGCGTCCTCACGGGCCCGTTCCCGTGCCGCCTCGGGGTCGTAGGGAGAGCCATCGATCGAGAACAGGTTGAGACCGAGCATCGACTTGCGGTGGAAGTCGCGATAGCCGGGCCAGGAGGGGTAACCGGCCAGGTCCCAGACCCAGGAGACCGCCGTCCAGTCGATCGTGAAGGCAAGCGGACCCGACCGGGTCGTGACTGGCTCGAGCGCCTCATCCCCAGTCTCGTGTGCCGACTGGTCGATCGGGAACCACCGGATCCCGTGCCGGGCCAGGAAGGCCTCGAGTCCCGGTACGTAGGCACATTCCGGAAGCCAGAACCCGGACGGCCGACCGAACCGGCGGCGGTGGGACCTGAGTCCGGTGCCGATCTGGAACTCGATCGCCCGGTCGGTGGCGATCAATGGGAGCACGGCGTGGGTCGCGGCCGAGGCGAGCAGCTCGATCCGACCCTCTCTAGCCGGGCCGGCGAACAGCTCCAGGAGGTCGCCGTCCACGGAGGCAAGGGCCGTCAGGGAGGCTTCGTATCGTCCGAGTTCATCGAGGGCCGAATCCCGTAGCTCGGCCGGTGCCTCCTCGGATTCGCGCCGGGCGGAGCCGGCACGGAACTCCGTTGCGAAGTCGGTCAGCCGCCCCGCGAGACCCGAGGCCTCGAGCTGGTCGGCCAGAACCGGGGTGATCGAGACCGCAATGTCGTTGGCGAAGGAGAGCACCGGGACGTAGGAGCGAACTACTGCGTCGAACAGCCACTCCTCCCCGAACGGATAGGTACCGAACCCCTCGACATACGGCATATGGGAATGGAGGACGATCGCGAGGTCCCCCACGGACCCCTCCCCCTCGGGACTGCCCCCCTCAGGCACGACAGACGGCGACGAAGTCGAGTGCCCGGTCGAGGTCTCCCCGGCCGACCCGGAAGTCGCTGCTGCCGATCGACGGCGTGAACCAGTCGTAGAACGATCGGGTCAGGCCGAGCGCCGCGTGGACTCTGTCCCACCCGACCGAGAGGGCCCGGTCGTGCCAGGCGAGGCGCCCCGAGTGGAAGAGCCCGAACAGCTCGACCGACGAGAAGTGCGGGGCGAGCAGCTCCGCGAACTCGTCGGCCCGGTACTCACGGATGTGCCAGGGGTTGTCGGACTTCTCGGCTCCGGGTGGTGCGAGGGTCAGGAGGTTGGGGGTCGAGATGTAGGAGACCCCGGCCGCGCGTGCAAACCCCTCGAGAAGGGCGTCCGGCTCCTCGACGTGCTCGATGGTCTGGAGGAAGACGATCGCGTCGCACGGCCCCACGAACGCCTCGACCAGTCCCCGCCTGAAACCGACCCGGGCAGTCGAGTACTTGGCCTCTGCGTGGGCGAAGGCCTCCGGGTTGGCGTCCACCCCGACCACCGAGCGGGCAGTCCTCCCAAGCACCTCGGAGCCGTATCCCTCCCCGCAGGCCAGATCGGCAACGTCCAGGCCCGAGACCCTCCTGGCAATCCACTCGTAGACGACCAGGTGTCGCCGGTACCAGTAGTTCTCCTCGGGGAGGTCCGGGAGGGTCCTCTCCCCGGTC
>CAITDZ010000216.1 GCA_903891285.1 uncultured Solirubrobacterales bacterium | reverse complement strand
TGGGCCCCCTGGTAAACAGGCTGCTCGGCAAGGGCGAGGAGGTGACCACCGCCTCGACCGCCCGGATCCTCCTCCCCACGGCCGGAATCTCGGCTTTCATCAACAACACACCGCTGGTCGCAATGCTGATCGGCCAGGTCACCTCCTGGTGCAACCGGCGCGGGGTCTCCCCGTCGAAACTCCTCCTGCCGATCTCCTACGCGGCGATCCTCGGCGGCATCCTGACCGTAATCGGCACCTCGACCAACCTGACCGCCTCCGGGCTACTCCAGGAAAGCGGCGAGGCCCCGATCGGGCTGTTCGAGATCACCAAGGTCAGCCTGATTCCGGCGATCGCCGGACTAATTGTCCTGATCTTCATCGTCCCCCGGCTGCTGCCTGACCGAAAGGGGGCCCTGGAGGAGTTCACCGAGGACCTCGATGAATTCGCGGCCCAGATGAAGGTCGTCGCGGGTGGCCCCCTCGACGGGGTGACCGTGGCCGAGGCAGGCCTCAGGAACCTGAAGGGGATCTACCTGGTCGAGCTGGAGCGGGACGGCCACATGTTCCCGGCCGTCTCCCCCAGTCGGGTCCTGCGAGGTGGGGATCGGCTGACCTTCGTCGGCGAGTCCTCCCAGGTGGTCGACTTCCAGAGGGTGACCAAGGGGCTCGAATCGGCCGAGTCCGAGCACCTACTCGAGGTGGACAGCCCCGAGCACACCTTCTACGAGGCGGTGGTCGGGCCGGATTCCCGGCTGGTCGGCCAGACCCTCCAGGAGGCCGAGTTCCGGACCCGCTACCAGGCGGCAGTCGTGGCGATCCGGCGCTCGGGCAAGAGGATCGACCGCCAGCTGGGCAAGGTGACCCTCGAGGCCGGGGACACCCTCCTGCTGCTCGCCGGTCCCGATTTCCGGATCCGTTCGCGACGGGCGAAGGACTTCCTGGTCGTCCTGAGGATCGGCGGTCCCCCGCCCTCGGCTACGAAACGGGCGCCATTCGTCGGAATCCTTGCCGTCGCGGTGATCACCCTCGCCGCCTTCGACGTACTCTCGATCCTCGAGCTCTCCCTGATCGCAGCGGGGCTCCTCGTCGCAACCAAGACGGTCAGCATCTCCGAGGCCGGGGAGGCGATCGACTTCGGCGTGATCCTTCTGATCGCCGCATCGTTCGGGGTCGGTGCGGCGATAGAGGTGTCCGGCCTGGCGGAGGTCATCTCGAACGGCCTGATCGACCTGTTCGGAAGCTGGGGCGACCTGGGGATCATCTTCGCCCTCGCACTGGCGATGACGATCCTGACCGAGCTCGCCTCCAACAACGCAGCGGTGGTCGTGCTCTATCCGATCACGATCGCGGTCGCGGCCGAGGCCGGCCTCGACCCCCGAATCATGGTCCTGATGATCGCGATCATGGCTTCCTCCTCGGTCCTCACCGCGGTCGGATACCAGACCAACATGATGGTCTACGGCCCCGGTGGCTACCGCTTCGGAGACCTGATCAGGGCAGGCCTGCCGCTCTCGATCACCCTGCTGATCACGGTCACCCTGGTCACCTGGCAGCTGGCCTAAGCCGCTGATCCGTTATTGCTCGGACAGCTTGCTGCAGTCGGTGAAGCTGGCCCTCGAGGCCTGGTCGAACTCCTCCTCCATCGTCGCTGCACCGCCGAACGGACGGGCCAGGGAAACCACCATGCTGGTCCCGATGCTGATCAGGACGACCAGACCGATGATCGTTGCGGTGTGGGCCCGGCGGTTTCGGGCTGACTGGGCGATGAACAGAGCAAGGAGGATCGCCGCGATCGCGAAGATCGCAACGAGGATCACGCCCGGGAGGCCCGTATTGGCCCCGGCAAGGATCTGTCGACGGGCGGCGGACACGCTCCCCACCTCATCGAGCAGGTCGACGAAGATCGCCTTCTGCTGGATCCCCGGGGGCAGGGCGGTCACGGCCCTGAAGGCATTTCGCAGTGCGTCGACGGTCTGCTGGCTGCCCGACCCGGTCGCCTCGATGCTGGGGATGTCCTGGCAGGAGATCGAGCGACTCAGGTCGGCCAGGGCCGAGGTGACCTGGTTTCGCTCCGCCTTGGGGAGCGCCTCTGCCTTGTAGGTCGCGGTGTCGATCGCGGCGGCGCCGCTCGAGACGTCCCGACGGACCGTGTTGACGTTGTTCCACTCCTGGGCCGCGACGAAACCGAGGATGAAGGCGAAGAAGGAGGAGCAGACGAGGAGGAGTCGGTAGACGGTCTCGCCGCCGGAGTCCCGCGTCTCCGATGAGATCGCCCGCTCTGCGATCCACCAGACGACCAGGGCATAGAGGCACCAGAAGGTGACGATCCCGGCGTGGAGGGCCAGCAGCGGGACCGTCCCGACCCAGATGAACGGGGTCTCCCCGGTTATCTGGACGACCAGCACCCAGCCGATGACCACCGCCGCAATGAAGACCAGTCCGGCAACGATCGGAACGAAAAGACCCTTGCGATTCGACCCCACGCGGGGAAAATAGCGAGGGCTCCCCCGCCGGGGAGCCCCCTCTGAGTCGACCGTTTGATGGAGACGGCGGGAATCGAACCCGCGTCCGTGGCCGCGTGACGAAAGGCGTCTACAGGCTTAGCCGGTGCTTTGTTCTCGTCCTCCGGGGTCCGCACCGGCGGGCACTGCGGAGGACCGAGTCCCGAAAAGTGTCCCCGCGGGGCCGGGACGGTCCCCGACGGGCTAGCCCGTTTCTGAAGCCGGTGCCCCTCCCCACGGGCCGAGGGAGGACCGACTCTCATCGCTTAGCTTCTAACTAAGCAGCGAGGGCGAACTCATGGTCCGCACGTATTGGTTTTTGCCGATTTTTTACGAGGCCATCGGCATCCTCGACCTGCAACCCTCCGCACGAACCGACCGCGTCGAAGCCTGTCGTCCCCTTGGATGGTGCCTACCGATCTTACGCGATCGGATCCGCCAGCCCGAAAGGAACGTCTGCAGGAAATACCAGTACCCCGGCCGGCGATAGAGTCGGGAGCGATGAAGATCCTCGCCTTCAGTGACGTCCACCGCGACCTCGATGCCTGTGCCGGGCTGGTCGGCATGGCCGGTGAGGTGGACCTGGTGATCGGAGCCGGGGACTTCGCCTCGGTCCACGAAGGCCTCGACGAGACGATCGAGGCGCTCTCCCCGATCACCACCGAGACGGTACTCGTACCGGGCAACAACGAGAGGGTCGAGGACCTGCGTGACGCCGTCTCGCGGCTCTGGCCTGCAGCGACCGTGCTTCACGGAGACGCAGTCGAGGTAATGGGAGTCCCGGTCTACGGACTCGGGGGCGGCGTACCGGTGACCCCGTGGGAATGGAGCTTCGACCTCGACGAGGGGGAGGCGGCAGAGATGCTCGAGGCCCTGCCTGACGAGGCACTCCTCGTCGTCCACTCTCCCCCCAAGGGGCACTGTGACCAGTCCTCGGGCGGCGAGCACCTCGGAAGTACGGCGATCCTCGAGGCGATCGAGCGGACCTCCCCGAAGCTGGCCGTCTGTGGACACATCCACGAGGCCTGGGGCGAGCGCTCGACTGCAGGCAGCACCGAGGTGGTCAACCTCGGACCATCGGGGACCCTGCTCGAGGTCGGCTGACCCCGGTCCGGATCCTCAGGTGGTGAGGCGGCCCCGCAGGGCTTCGACCACGTCCGGGGTAAAGCCGGGAACCCGGGTCAGATCCTCGATCGAGCCGTAGCCCCCGAACCTCTCGCGATAGGCCATCACCCGAGTCGCCTGGGTAACCGAGAGCTCAGCCGAGCGGAGCTCCTCGAATCCGGCGGTGTTGACGTTGACCAGGCCGCCCTGGGTCGCCGGAGGTGGGGTCGGGATGCCGGAGGGTGGTGGTGTCGGGGGAACTGCCTGTGGAGCCGGCGCGACGGGAGGTGGCTGGGGAGGCTGCACCGCGGGGGCCGAGCCACCCCTGAGCGCCTCGGAAGC